>NZ_JAWOAR010000136.1:0-3968 GCF_046498435.1 Longimonas sp.
TCGGTCTCGGTACGCCCACCAGAATTGGAGGACGGCCAGTCGGTCGATGTCACCGTCACCGCCGAGGGCGATGCCGATCCCAGCACCGACGTCACCGGCTTTTCGGATCCGACCACCTTTACCTTCACCGGGCCCGATGCGGCTCCCGAAACCATCACGATTGACATTGTCGACGATGGCGAGGAAGAGGGCATTGAACGCCTCGAACTGACGCTGGAAGGCGACGATGAGGTCGGCGCGGCCTTCCCGGCTACCCATACCTTTTGGATTCAAGACGACGCTACCGCCCAAACCACGCTCTACCCAGACCTTGAGGGCACCGAACTGGCCGAGCAGTTGCGCGACGACTTTGGCGACCCGGCCACTTATGAGTACGATGTTGCTCGCGATTCGCTCTACGGGCGCGTGTTTAACGAAAACGAAGAGGTCGAGGCGTTCTACACAGGCTTTACAGCCCCCCTCCTTGAAGGCCAAAGCCCGAGCGCCTCAATGGCCGAAGAGGGTATTAACGCCGAACACCTGTGGCCGCAAAGCCTGGGCGCAGGTGAGCTTCCGGCGCGCAGCAACATGCACATTCTCGTGCCCGCGCGCGAGAATGTAAACAGTGCACGCAGCAACTTTCCATTCGGCGTTATCGCGCCAGATGACGTGGACACGTGGTATCGAAATGCCACCAGCCAGAATGTGGCTCCGCCCGAAAGCGAACAGCCCGAATGGAGCCGCGTGGCAGGCAATCGCTTCGAACCGCGTGACGTATCGAAAGGCGAAGTGGCCCGCGCGCTGTTCTACTTCCAGCTTGTGTATCCTGGACGCGCCGACGGCGCATTCCTGGCGCAGCAAGAAGAGGACCTGCGCACCTGGCACGAAGATCACCCCGTCTCCGAAGCCGAGCAGCGCCGCAATGTGCTCATTGCGAGCCAGCAAAGCAATAAGCTGAACCCCTTTGCGCTCGACCCCTCGCTCATTGACCGCGTGAACCTGACGCCCGAGAGCACCGAACTGACCATCGCCGAAGCCCGTCAGGCCGACGAGAACACGCTCGTCACGGTCGAAGGCACGGTGTCGCGCGCCTTCGGAAGCTATGCCCGTATTCAGGACAACAGTGGCGACGACGGCGCCAGCGGCCTCACCATCCGGCAAACGCTCGGATCGCTAAGCGATGACTTCCAGCAAGATATCGAAGATGGTACCATCCAGCCCGGTACCGTCGTGCGCGTCACCAGCTTCGTGTCCGAGTTCAACGGGCTTGTGCAGCTCAACAACGATGACGTGACGAGCTACGAGGTGGTTGAGCAAGCCGACCCACCCGCCCCGGCCTCTGTATCACTCAATGAACTGGCCGAGAACGGCGGTAGCTACGAAAGCGAGCTGGTCACCGTATCCAGTCCGCTCACAATTACGGACGCCGCAAGCGATGAATTCGAGAATGGCACCTCGTACACCGTCGAAAACAGCAGCGGCGATGCGCTCACCTTCCGCGTGCAGGGCGACGACGAAAGCGCGCTCGGCAGCACCTCCATTCCGGAAGGATCGTTCTTTTACACCGGCGTGGTGGGCGTCTTCAACGACGAGTTTCAGCTCATCCCCATGCGCCCCTCCGACCTCGACACCGACACTGATGTCGAAGTCGTCGAGATTGCCCGGTCGTTCGACGATCCCACCCAGAGCAGCAGCTACCGCCTCGTAGCGCTGCCCGGGCAGATCGACGTGGATCTCGCATCCACGCTGACCGGCGAGCAGGGCCCCGACTGGCGCGCCTTCCGCGAAACCGGTGCCGAAGATGCCAGCGATGCGCTCGAATCCTACGACGGCAGCGAGGCCTTCTCCTTCCAACCTGGCAACGGATTCTGGGTCATTGCCCAAGACGACTGGTCGTTCTCGGGCGAGGTCACACCCACCGAATCCATTACCGAGGGCGATGCCGCGATTCCGCTCCAAGACGGCTGGAACGTTGTATCCAACCCGCTGCTCTCAAATCTTGATTGGGATGCGGTGCAGACCGCCAACAGCTTGAGCGCACCGCTCTGGATGTGGGATGGCGCCTGGGAGCAAGCCGACACCTTTACCAGCGCCACCGAGGGCGAGGCATACTACCTGCTGAACGAAGACGACCAGGACGCGCTTACGCTTCCGATCAGTAACACGGGGGCTGCAACAACTGCTGAAACGACCGAAGCAGAAGCCCCCGCCGAGCCGCGTACGCTTACCCTGGCCGGTACTACCGAGGAAGACGCACCCGTTTCGGGACTCACCGTCACGTTTGCGCCCGATGCTGAATCCACAACGGCGCACCGCGCTCCGCCGGCCCACTTCGATGCGGCTGCCCTCCGCATGCAGCGCGGATCCGACGACTATGCCGCACTGGTTGTGCCGTCGGAAGCCGCCACACAGCAGTTCGACCTCACGCTCACCGGCACCCCCGGCAGCACCGTTACGCTACGCCTAAGCCATGACGGCTGGGAAGATAGCGAGGTGCCGTCGGTCCGCCTTACCGACGCGCACACCGAGCGCACCCATACGCTCACCGGCGGCACCGCCTCGGTGTCCATTGGCAACGATGGCACGGCCGATCTTACGCTCAACATTGGCGCGGTAGAGCCCGCCGAAGACGAGCGCCCCGACGCGCTCGCCCTCCGCACGAACTACCCCAACCCGTTCCAGGATCAAACCACACTGGAGTACACCGTGCCCGAATCCATGGAGGTTGAGCTTACCGTATACAATATGCTCGGGCAGCGTGTCGCTACGCTGGAGCGCGGCACCAAAACCGCCGGCACCCACCAGCTTGCGTGGGATGGCCGCACCGGCGGCAATGCGCTATCGAGCGGCGTGTACTTCGTACGCATCAGCGGCGACGGCACGACCGATGTGCAGCGTGTCACCATCATCCGGTAGCGCCCTGCACGCCCGCCGCCCTGCCGTTTTCTTCTGGATTCGAATGCTTCCCGCTCCTATGATGACTTCAACCGCTTTCCGCACAGCCTCCGCCCGGTGCACGCTCTCGCTTCTCCTTGCCAGCTTTATGCTGATCTTCGCCGCGTGTGGCGACGATAGCGTAAGTACGCGCATCGAGCCGCCCTCGGTCGAGTCGCCCATCGAAAACCAGCAACTCACCGCCGATGCCGATCCGCTCACGGTCGATCTAAGTACCGTCTTCGGTAGTGACGACTCGCTCGAGTACAGCACGTCGTCCTCTGACACCGATGTGGCGACTGCAAATGTGAGTGAGGCCACGCTCACCGTTGAGCCTGTCGGCGGCGGCACGGCCGAGATTACCGCTACCGCCTCAAACGATGCGGGAGCGGCCAACGCGTCGTTCACGCTGCAAGTGAATCTGCCCGATCCGCCTGAGCGCCCATAGCCCAGGCGCTTGCTCCCCGGCAGCCAGCACACCGGATCGACACACGTCGCATCCGCAGGCCGGATCTGCACGCGCCGCTGGTCCATACGGCTCATACACCGCCCCGATCTGCTGTGTGGCAGGCCGGGGCTTCGTGTATCGCTGCTTTGGGTAACGCGCCGCCTTCGCATTCCTTTGTGCCAATATGCTGCTGCTTATGGATTCCACCCGCTACATCATCGACCGCATTGAGGACGACGACTGGGCCGTGCTTGAACCGCCCGAAGGCCCCACGCTCGACGTCCCCCGCGCCTGGCTCCCCACCGACGCCACCGCGGGCGACGTGCTCCGCGTCGCGCCCAACGCCGACACCAGCACCAGCACCGTCACCTTCACGCGCGACGAAGACGCCACCACCGAGCGCCGTGAGCGCCTGCAAGACCGGCGCGACCGCCTGTCCTCTACATCCGATGGCCCGATCTCCCTATGAGCCCCTTTGGTATGCCCCGCATTCTTGTTCTGATTGCATTTGTAACGGCGAGCATTGCGTTTGCGGGATGCCAATCGTCCGATCCAGACGCCGAATCTGATGCCAGCCCCCCATCGGCCGACGCCCCAACCACCGAAT
>NZ_JAWOAR010000142.1:0-9270 GCF_046498435.1 Longimonas sp.
GAAAATGTGAGGCAGATTACCTAGCGTGGAGGCGAAAACCCGCGGTGGATGCCCGATGGCGATGCCTTCCTATTCAAGCGTGATGTGCACCGCGGTGAGGGAGCCCGGTATGCACCGTACAGATTTGACCTGACGACGCAAGAGGCCGAGCCCCTGTGGCCTGCGCTTCCCGATTCGGTACCTGAGTTTCCTCCACTCTCTACCCAGGAGCCTCTTTTCAATCCTGATTTGTAAGAGGCGGAGACCGTGCCCTTTGTGATGCTCCTTTGCCCCTATGAACGAACCATACCCCAGAGGTGATATGGCCCCATCAGAAAAATAGAAAGCCGTCGGCGTGGTACCAGCACCCGACGGCTTAGCAAACAGCTCGCGTATTCTTTTTGATTTTCTGGATGTTAGTATGAGCACATGCATGAAGAACGCTGTTTTAGCGATCTCAATCATCGTTTTTATGGGAGGCACGAGCGTGGCATCGGCTCAAGATTCTACCTCGGTCCCCTCGCAGGATAACAAAGATATTAGGGCGTGGCTCAGTTTCGAAGGCGGTCAAAGCACCTCTGGGGGATTTGTTATGCAGATGAGTGCCAACTATATACGGTCGTCTCATCTGTTTATCGTTCGATTTGTGGGGGAGTCACCGGGAAGAGGTTTCTTAGGAGGGCTCTTCAACGAAACCCGCTCCGAACTCGGTGGACTGTACGGAAGATCGACAAACTGGGACTGGGGACATGCCTCTGCGAGCACCGGAGTTGCTGTGGTTTGGGAGAAAGCCTATAGCTCTGGACCCGTCAACTGGACTACAGTCGGAGTGCCTGTTCAGGCTACCCTTTACCTTACGATTCCCTACCGCCCAATCGACTGGCTGGGCCTCAAGGTTGGAGGGCACGCCAATGTCAATCCTGAAGACTCCTTCGCTGGAGCAACCGTCGGACTCGTCATTGGCAAGCTGCGTTGAGGGGAGTAGAAGTCGACGGAGTTGGTGAAGTGCCTCATTTAACACATTCGTTTTCTTTAACATTAACCTATGTTATTAACATGATTTTTTTTAGAAAATCCTATCAAAAACTTCTTTTTGCTCTCTCTTTATGCCTGTGTTTCTTTTCGCAAAATGTGTTTGGTCAACACGGGTTTTCACAGACGTCAAATTATCTTTCACAGACAGACTTTGCATCTGTAGAATTGAACTTCCGTAACGCCGAAGATCCTCAAGATCCTGACCCGATAGCAACGGTCAAATACGAAGGCGGAGGAGTCTTTCAATCTGGTCAGTCTGTTGAGTTTAGTTGGGAAGAGGTAGAAATTTATCAAGGTGGGCCAAATGGATACGAAGAACCGGGAGACGGCACAAGCCGCACAGACTCGACCCAGCTCACCGACAACCACTACGTTGATAACCGCGACCCGGCATGGAGCCCGGATGGTGAATGGATTGCGTGGGCCCCAATCACGGATGAAGGCCTCACTACCGGACAGTTTGTAATGAGCCCGGAGGGGGCACGGAAAACGCCACGTCTACTGGCCACCCTTGGTTGAGCATGTAGTCGAGCAAGCGCAGCCCGAGTTGAAAGAGGCTAAGATCCACTCGCGAGGTCCGGTGAAATTGGCGATACCAGCCGTGGTGCAGGCTCTGCGTGCCAAGATAAATCACCCACAGATAAGCCAGCGAAACAGCCATCAGAAGCCGGGAAAGCCGCTTCGGAGCCGCAATATGGCTTTTGTGGATGTGGAAGCCTCGGCTCTTTTGATCAGAGAACAGCGTTTCGATTTGAAAGCGCCGCTGGTAGAGACGGATCGCCTCTTCTGCGCATTCAAGTGTCGTAACCAGTGGTACGGGATTCTCATGAGGTGGCTCATGCCAACAGACCACCTGCACCGGGCCATAGCTTTGGTTCGTGACAGATGCTTCTGGGACGACCACGTAGCGCTCGCCTGCAAAAGGAGATAACTCTCCTATAGGAAACACCTCGCCCTGATCGTCTTCAACGAGGGTCGAGAGGGCAGTCCGACACACGTAGTCGAAGCCCATCTCATCAAGAGCGCGTTGAAGCGCAACGGAGTCGAACTCCCCATCGCCTAAAAAGATAGCAGAAGCGTCCTCCGGAATGATCTGTCGGACCCGGCGAAGCAATGCACGTTGATCGCTGCTGGGAAAATGGCCCTTTTTTCCCTTTCGAACGATCCAGGCCAGCGGAAGCGCGCGTTGTTGATAGACCACAGATGCCATCAACACGGCACACCCTCGTCCAACAGCCGAACTGTCAAAAACAATTAAAAGCGGCGTCTCATGCGACCTGCCGTCCGTCAAAGAAGCGGGGGCCGAAGAAGCCGGAGCTGAACAATCCGCAGCTGAACAATCCGCGGCCACCATGCGAGCAAACGGCTCGTAGAAGGTCGCAAACTCGGTGGCCTCATTCCGTAAAAACCGCGCAAACCGCTTGGTCCGGCTCGGGGCTTTGGTGGCGTCGGGGGCCTTCAACGCCAGTTTGGGCAGGTGCACCTGCCCCGCAGCTACGATGCCAGCCACCATTCCCCCGAGTGTGCCCAGATGGCGAGCGAGTCGCTTCGATGTAGAGGCTGCAGGATGCATGGTGCGTAACTGGTTGCGAACGGCGTGGTAGCGTTGTACATTATCACTCATGGGAAGCTCACAGGATGGAATGATTGATGTTAGATACTACCAATCTATGACATCCTGTGGGCTTTTCCTATGTGGTTCTACTGGATGTTTCTACTGCAGATAGCTTGCCTCTCCTAAAGTGTCCGGTAGTGAGTCCTCCGACAGCGGTCGGAGCCACAGGGGCGCGGGACTGCGCTCACCATGACACGCTTCGTTGAGGGATAATTGTAGGAGAACCATCAAAATGAAGATTGGCACAGCAGTAGCCTCTCCCACCAAGAAAAACCGGCTGCTCCACTGACAGTTCAGCGGGGCAGCCGGTTGATGTTCTGACTACAGGGCCAGGCGAATCGTGTGCGTGCGCTTGTGCCCTATGCATCGAGCGGCTGTGCGGGTTGCACCGTGCCCTCGGTGGTGCCGAGTCCGATGCGGAAGCCGTTGCCCTGGGCCCAGCCGCGCATGATGACGCGATCGCCGTCTTGCAGGAACGAGCGCTCTGAGCCGTCGGGCATCTGAATCGGCTTGGTGCCGCGCCAGGCCAGCTCCAGCATGCTGCCGTAGCTGTCTTCGGTGGGCCCGCTGATGGTGCCCGACGCCATGAGGTCACCCGGACGCGTGTTGCATCCGTTTACGGTATGATGCGCCAGTTGCTGCCGCATCGACCAGTACATGTAGTTGAAGTTGGTCTGCGAGATGGTGTGTGGCGCATCCATCTCAGGCGTTTGCAGCTGTACTTCGAGTTCAATGTCGAAGTTGGCGTGGTCGTTGGTCTGCAGGTAGGGCAACGGCTCCGGGTCTTGCTCCGGCCCGTCGGTACGGAAGGGCTCCAACGCATCCAGCGGCACGACCCACGGCGACACGGTCGTGGCAAAGCTCTTGCCCAGGAATGGACCCAGCGGCACGTACTCCCACTTCTGAATGTCGCGCGCACTCCAGTCGTTAACGAGCGAGAGCCCGAAGATATGCGACTCAGCGTCTTTCGCCTGAATCGGCGTGCCCAGCGCGTTGCCGGTGCCCACGAAGAAGCCCATTTCGAGCTCAAAGTCGAGCAGTTGGCTGGGTCCGTAGGTGGGCGGCGCATCGTCGTCGGGCTTGCGCTGCCCGCAGGGACGATGGATAGGCGTGCCGCTCACCACCACCGAACTGGCGCGTCCGTGATAGCCCACAGGCAGATGCAGCCAGTTGGGCTTGAGGGCATTCTCGGGCCCGCGAAACATGGTACCGATGTTGGTAGCATGCTCGCGCGAGGAGTAGAAGTCGGTGTAATCGCCCACCTCTACCGGCAGCAGCATGGTCACGTCCTCTTGCGGGTGCAGCACGCGGCTGCGCAGCGATTCGTCGTCGCGGAGGGTAGCGGTGTCGGATTTGAGCAGGTGATGTACGGTTGAGCGCACCGCACGCCACACCGGACGTCCCAGCGCCATGAACGGGTTTAGCGTATCCGCATGGAACGGATGATTGTCGGCGCTCAATGCATCGTGGTCGAAGTGTCCAGCATCAGCCAGCACGGCCAGGTCGGCGACCTGATCGCCAATGGCGATGCCAATGCGCGGCTCGGCCTGTGCATCGGGCCGGAATACGCCGTAGGGCAGATTCTGGATAGGAAATGGATGATCCTCGGGCACCTCGATGAACGAGGCGTCAGAGGCAGGAATCGTGTGGATGGACATAGGCACGTGTGGAATGTAATGCAATCAACGAATGGAACGGCAGCAGCGGCTACATCAGGTTCAGAGCCCGCAGATCGTCGACCGGCTCCTCAAAACTGCAACTGCCAAAGGAATGCGCAAGCGCAGCGCGGCTGTGCGAAATGTCTTCGACGGATGCGCTAAGCGGCCCCCACTGCATGCCTTCTTGCGTGAAGGTAAAGGTGTCTGCATTCTCCTCGCGCAGAATAGCCGCGACGCCATCTACATCCAGGTCGTGCTCGGCAGCCAGCACGGCTGCGCCAAACACATTGAAGAAGCCGTGGCGCATCACCTCGTACTGCTCGTCGTGGTGGCGGGCCGGGTGGTGGAGCCCCGCTGTGGCCTTAAAGCGCACGCCCGTGTTGCAGCAGGCCACAATGGCACGCGCCACCTGATCGACCGAAGGAAAGAGCTCCGCCTCCATACCGCCACACCGGATTTTAAGCCCGAGGATGCTCTGTTCGGGCACCGGTTGGTTGGCATTGGCGGAGGCGAAGGCGGGCAGTACCTGCGGCAGTTCGGATGCAGTGTGGTCGGTCAGCGGCACCTCAAAGAAGATGTCGAGATGCGCGAGGCCGTGGCGGGCGAGCGCCGAGTCAACTGCATCCAAAAAGCGCGCCACCGGTTGCGTCTCGAACGAATCGACCAGCGAGGCAGGAAGGCGAACCTCCATCACATCGGGCCGGACGTGGCTGTTATGATCTTCGATGCACGTGTCGATGCGGTCGAGGTCGGCTGTAAACGCTTCCAAGAACGCATCAACGGTAGCGCCGCCCTGACCAAGGACCGACAGTCCCACCGGCGGATTGCTGGCAATCGCTTGTCGGAACGGACGCAGTTCGGTGAGGCGCTTGACTGGAATCACAAAGCGGTTGAGCATCCAGCGCTCCGGCTCGGTGCGGTAGCTTAGGAAATTTTCCATAGCCTCGTGCAGCGGCAGGTCGGCGGGCGGAAACATCCCCGCATAGTCTACGATGCGCTGCAAAAAGGCACGGAGCCCCGGTGCAATGAGTGTATCATCAGTATGCTGAGCATTCATAGTCAGTTGGGTAGACGAATCCGCGGAAGCGAGGAGCAGCCCGGCATCAGCACGATAAGCAACACCATTAGCGGTGCAGTTGCGCTATGCCGTTGTTGGAAGTAAACCGTGCGTATCCCTATAAAAGCAAGCGGCGTTGGCGCCAATATGGTGGATACTTCACGAAGCTCTCCCGATTTAGGCCTTGCGACTGCTTGTGCGCGCGCATTAAATTGTTATGGTTCCTTATAGCATCGTGAACGTCAGGAAAAACGACACGTAGTATGGCGATATGTGTGACGTTCATCGGATTTCTATTCACGGCTTCCCAACCCCACTATGATTGTATCTCGTCGATATTCACTGCATGCGCTACTCTGCGTCGCGTTACTTGCTGGCGCGGTGCTTACCGGTTGTTCGGTAGGCGACCCCAACATCAATGAGGCGGAAAGCGCGCTGGAAGATGGCAACTATGAGGCGGCGCTGGAAAGCGTGGAGCGAGCCCTGGACGAAGATCCTGAAAACGCTCAGGCCTATCTGACACGTGCCCAGATTTTTGAGCAGCAGGCCACCGAGGTGGACGACCCCGAAGAGCGTGTACGCCTGTATGAGGAGGTGGCCGAGGCTCGCGAAGAGGCGCTTGCCATTAACCCCGATTTGGAAGAAGACATTCAGGGCACGCGCCAGTTTTCGTATATCGATCTGATGCAGAAAGGCGCTGATGGCTTTAACGAGGCCCAGGAAGAGGGAGACGAAGAACTCTTCAGAGAGACCGCGTCTTACTTTGCGAGCGCGGGTCTTATCTTTCCCGACTCCAGCGCGGCACACACCAATGAAGCCTTTGCGCTGTTGAACGCTGGCGACCGCGAGGAGGTCATGCCGGTACTGGAGCGTGCTGTCGAAACAGCGCAAGACACGGTGGATGCCGATCTGTACTCGATCCTCAGTAGTCTGTACCTCCAGTTCGACCGCGAAGAAGACGCTCTGCCGCTGCTCGATGAAGCTGTTGATTTCTATCCTGACAATCAGGAGTTGCAGGAGCTGCGCCTGAATGCGTTCACGGCCACGGGCGAAACCGAGCGGGCTCTCGAAGCCTATCGCGAGCAAGTCGAGCGCAACCCCGATGACCCGACCTTTCGCTACAACTATGGCTCGCTGCTTCTGAATGACGAACAACATGCTGAGGCCGCCGAGCAGTTAGAGCGTGCATCGGAGCTTGACCCCGAAAACGGCGATATTTTCTTCAACTTAGGCGCCGCGTACGTCAACCAGGCGGCTGATATTGATGAGGAGATGTCGTCGCTGGAGAACGAGCTTCGAGAAGAAGAACGCGAGCCCACCGACGAGGAAGAGTCGCAACTCGAGGAGTGGTCCAGCGAACGCCAGGCGCTGATTGAGCAGTCGATTCCGCCATTCGAGCAGGCGTACGAACTGCTTGATGAGAGCGATGAGAGCTACGGCGTTGTGTGCCGCGAACTGTATCGCTCGTATGTGCTTGTGGAACGCACGGACGAAGCTGCCGAAATCGAGTCGTGCTTCGACAACATTGATGAGGAACAGCCCGAAATGAACCAGTCCCAACAGCAGGAGCAGCCGAACGGCCAGTAGCTCTGCCGCATGAAGGCGTTCGGCACGCCGCCGATACCCTTGTGTGCATGTATGGGCCCGAACCTTCATGAGGGTTCGGGCCTTTTGTTATGTCCCTATGGATATGCAGGCACGGTTCTGCACTCCACACCGCTCTGTTTTCACGTATCAACGCACGTTTTCCTATGGCCTCTGACTCGCCTCTTTATCAGTTCGGCACAAACGCCATTCATGCTGGCCAGCAGCCCGATCCCTCTACGGGAGCTGTTATGACACCGATTTACCAATCGTCGACCTACGCACAGGTGGCGCCGGGCGAGCATCAGGGCTACGAATACTCGCGCGTATCCAATCCGACCCGTACCGCACTGGAGGGCAACCTGGCTGCCCTCGAAGGCGCCGATCATGGTATCGCATTTGCCTCGGGCGTGGCGGGCATCGACGCCATCATGAAAGGGTTGCGTCCCGGCGACCATGTTATCTCAACCAACGACCTGTACGGGGGCAGCTTTCGCCTCTTCACACAAGTCTTTGAGCCGTTTGGCATCGACTTTTCGTTTGTGGACATGACCGACCTCGACCAAATCGAGGCTGCGATCACCGACGACACGGCTATGATCTGGGCCGAAACGCCCACGAATCCGCTCATGCGTATCATCGACATCGAAGCGGTGTGCGAACTCGCTGAGGCGCATGACATTGACGTGGCTGTGGATAACACGTTTGCCACGCCGTATCTACAACAGCCGCTCGACCTGGGGGCCGACCTCGTGCTGCACTCGGCTACAAAGTACCTGGGCGGGCACTCCGACATTATCTTGGGCGCGGTGTGCACCAGCCGCGACGACTGGGCCGAGAAGCTGCGCTTTCAGGTGAAGAGCGCCGGCGCTTCGCCGGGCCCCATGGATTGCTTTCTGGCGCTGCGTGGCACCAAAACCCTGCATGTACGCATGGATCGCCACTGCGACAACGCCCGCGCCCTGGCACTTTTTCTGGACGAACATCCCAAAGTCGGACGCGTGCGCTACCCTGGGTTACAGTCGCACCCCGGTCATGATATTGCGGCGAAACAGATGAGCGATTTCGGCGGCATGATCGCGTTTTCACTCACCGACGACCGCATCGAATCCGCCAAAACGGTGCTCTCAAACACCGAGGTCTTTCTGCTCGCTGAAAGCCTGGGCGGCGTTGAGAGCCTGATTGAACATCCGGCCTCAATGACGCACGCGTCTATTCCCCCTGAGGAACGCGAGAAGATTGGACTTACAGATTCGCTGATTCGTCTCTCGGTTGGTATCGAGGACATCACCGATCTGCGTGCCGACCTGGAGCAGGCGCTCGACCGCGTATAAATAGAAGCGGGTAGCGGTTCATGGTTAAATGATGAGGGCCCAGAAGCGCGTCTCGGGAGTGCAGGCGATTCCTCGGCTGCGCTCGGAATGACAGTACAGAAAAGGGGCACGTGCAGGCCAACGTTTTAGCACATCACTTAGCATCTGACCAGCATTTAGAAGCAGAGGCACGCTCCATCACAAAAAAACCTGGAGGCAGCGGCTCCGAGCCCCCACAGCTCGAAGCCGCCAGTTATGCACGTCGGCATGTTGCCCACGATGGGCGGATATGTATGCTTAAAGCCGACTGTGCGAAATGAGCGTTCACACACGCCCTCCAGGAAAGTGTAGGCGGCTGCGCACAGCGGGGGCTTATGTGGATGCGTCGTGGCCCTGCCCCACGCTGTGTGCCGCCTATGGGTTAACAATCACGCATTAGAAAAATACATGCATCCGGATGCTGAAGGCGCTCAGCTTCGGATCGTCCACATTAAGATCGGTGTCTCCAATTTCCAGATCATCGTCGAAGATCGACGTGACGCCAAACTCATAGCGTAGCTCCGGTGCTAAACGTACGCCGCCCAGGTTAAATTCGACTCCCGCGCCTACGTTACCTGACAGGTTCACGTCTTCGAGGCTGTCGTCGAACTCATCCTCGCCAATCGGAAACGACACCTGCGGCCCCGCCATCGCGTAGGGCGTAACGAGTGGCAACGCAAGGCGATACTTCACATCGAGCGGGACTTCGATGGTGCTCAAGTTAAACGACTCGCTGCCGCCCTGATTGCCAGCAAACTCGTATTCGCCAACCCGGCGGTAGATACCGCTCAGGCGCAGACCCAGCACCGCGAAGTCGCGGGTGTACGCCAGCCCCACGTGGTAGCCTGTCGAAGACTCAAAGGTAGCATCTTGACTCACGTCGTCGAGACTCTCAAAATTAAGTCCACCGACGACGCCCACTTGGGCACTTGAGGCCTGCGGTAAGGCCATCCAACCAAGAGCAGCGATCAGAAGGAGGAATGTGCTATA
>NZ_JAWOAR010000159.1:0-5243 GCF_046498435.1 Longimonas sp.
AAGAGAACGTCTTTCAGGTCACGTCATCCCGGACTTGATGCGGGATCCAGCGCTCTCCGCCGAAGGCCGGTACCACACGTGCAGGGTGGGCGTTGAGATCCTTCCGCCGGGGGCGTCAGGATGACGTTGAGGTATGAGGTAAAGGAGCAGTCCCCCAACCGGCTCCCCTGGAGAGGAAAGCGGTCGCGCCAGCGACTGAGGGGGGCGTAAACCGCGGGGGATGAGAGCAGCCTCCAGATATGGGTTTCCTGGTTCGACATGATGCTGGAATCGCCTACCTCATCTTACCTCCCCAAGCACTTGTTTTTTTGCAGGCCCAACCCCCTCACCTCTGGCTCCCCCAGGGCAGAGGAGGACTTGATCCACGTTGCTAAACACGTACCCTTTCGGGAGAGGAAGGAACCATAGGACGCTTTCATGAAGTCCCCCTCAGAGGAGGGGGATTTAGGGGGAGGGATTCCGTGTTCTCAAATGACCTAAACATTGACGTATGAGACAGCACTACTGCTCTGTCACAGGTCAATCTTTGGGTTGTAAGGTCCCCGTTCGCATGCTGTCATCTTGAGCGTCGAGGAGATGGTTCGGCGTGCTCCGGGCTGGGCCCGTCGCGTGCTCACCATGACAGGTTTTGGGGGGACACAGAGTTTGGCACAGTCTCCGCACCCTAACATTCAGGTGTGACACGACACTACGCTTGTGCGCCGTGGTCGTGCGCTGTGCACGGGGCGCGCTGAGATCCTTCCGCCGCTGCGCTCTGTCAGGATGACGGAGAAGGGCTGTATCGTACATCCGTGGTGCTCAACATGCAATCGTCCTGGCAGAGGGCACCGCCTTGCATCTGATCAGCAGCATGCCTACGTTGGGAAATGAGCGAAGCTGGGAGTGCCCGGTTGTGGCAGGGGGTGGTGTTTGTTACACCACGCTGCACAGACGGCTGGGCTGAGATGATCCCTTGAACTTGATCCGGTTCGTACCGGCGGAAGGAAGCTTCTTAGCACCCTGGGCGCCATGCATGGGCGCTGCACATCTCTGGCTTCGCTTGCCGCTATCCCTTTGCATCCACCCGCAAGCAAGCCCTATGTCTACGACCACCCGCCCGTCATTCGCTGACGTTTCTGTAGAACGCGCCTACCCGGTGCCGCCATTTGCGCAGTCCTGCGTAGACGCCGCCCGCGAAAGCTGGGGCGCATCGTTCGACCACCCGTTTGTGCACGCCCTGGCCGAGGGCACGCTGGAGGCGGAGCGCTTTCGTTTCTACCAGATGCAAGATGCCCGCTACCTCGAAGCCTTTTCGGATGCAGCCGCGCTCATCTCGACCCGCTGCCCCGATCCCGATGATAAGCTTTGGTTCATCGATGCCGCCCGCATGGCGCTTGTGGTTGAGGGCGAACTGCATGCCGGATACGGGGCGCAGCTTGGTTACGGTGCCGACGACATTGCCGCGCTTACGCTGACGCCCAACAACCGTGCGTACCAGGACCACATGATTAGCACCGCACAGCGCGGATCGCTCGTGGAGGCGGTGGCGGCGCTCACGCCGTGTCCGTGGCTCTACATCGAACTGGGGCAGCGTATGGAAGCCGAACTGGGCGCCATCCCCGAGGATCACCCGTACGCCGACTGGCTCGCGATGTACCGTGACCCGGAGTTCAACGACTACATGGCGAATCTGCTGGAGCGGTTGCAGCGCTTCGCCGATGCCGCCGATGAGGCTGCCCGTGAGCGTGCCAAGACCGCCTTTCACGCCAGCATCCGCTACGAGTGGATGTTCTGGCAGCAGGCCTGGACGCAGCAGGAGTGGCCGGTGTAGGGGGCTGTAACGCTGGTTCGTTCTATACCGCAGGTAGGGACACGGCGCGCGGTGTCCCTACTTCGGCAGATAGAGCGTAGCTCCGGCAGGGAGCGTCAGATCGTCGAGGTGGCCGGAGGCCGTATTATCGGCATTCATGACATGCACATGCGTTCGCAGACCCGGATGCGTGTAGACGCCTTCGCCCTCCGCATGCAGCCAGAAGCCAATCAGGCGCACTGGCGCATCCGAGAACGCAAACATGCGCTTCGCCTCCTGATGAGCCGCGTGGTTGTGCATTGCACGGTCGTCGGTGCGCCAGATAACGTGATAGGTTGCCGTATCGATAGCGCCTTCGATGCGAAACGGGAAGGGCGTCTCCAGGTCAAGCCCGGCGGTTTCGGCTTCCGACTGCACGAAGGCCTCCAATTCGTCGAGGCCGCTAATGGACTCTGAAACAGGCACTTCGGTCCACTCAGACGCCGCGCCGTACACCAGGAAGATCGCCTGCGCATCCATTGCGGTAGACACGTTAGGAGCGCCATCGTCGAATCTGGCAATAGACGGTGTGCCGTCGTAGATCGTTACCTCGCCGCGCAGTCCTTCAATCGGACCCAGCGCGTAAAGATGATCGATGCCCGCCAGCGAGTCCAGCGCAATCTGGGCCGACAGGTCATTCTGCTGCATGATGGCGTGGCGGCTGCCCACGTGACGCACCCAGGGCTGCGCTTCTGATTTGGTATCCATCGTATCTGCTGCAGCCCGTTCGGTCTCGGGCAGATTGGGAGGAGCCGCGCAGAGCAGAGGCATCGTGAGCAGGGTGAGCAGCGTAAGCATGGCCATAGACGAGCAGGTGTGGAAAATGGTGCCGGTTGTAATTACAACATTGCAAAATCAAGGTTCGTGCGTGTGGACCAACGATCAGAGAGACGAAAAAGACTTCACGCTCAATTCGCCCAAACCGGGAGTCGAAAATACGCGCTCCCCATACATGTAATGACAAGCTAATCACTTACTCATGCCCCATTCGCTTATGTCTTCCTGGCTTCCGCTCTGCTTTAAACGGGTACAGGGGGATGCGACTGTAGCCGCCCTGCTCGTGGGCCTGCTCGCATTGCTTGTAACGCCCGTTTCATCGACGGCGCAGCGTCCCGATGCCGACAACCTCGACACGTTCGAGATACTCGACCTTCCCGATGCCGACGCCTACCGCACCGGCGATGGGCGTCCGGGACCGATGTACTGGCAGCAAGAGGCTGATTACGATATCGAGGTGGAGCTGCTGCCTGAGGAAAATCGCATTGAGGGCACGCAGACCATCACGTATACCAACAACGCGCCGTCGGACTTGAACTACCTGTGGCTGCAGATGGACCAGAACCTCTTTGCGCCAGGGAGTCGCGGGGAGGCGGTGGTGCCGCCCGATGCGCGCTTCAGCGGGTTCTTCGAAGAGGGGGGATACGACATATCGAACCTGCGTATCGAGCACAACGGCAACACATACACGCCCGAGTCGGTGACCGACGATACGCGTATGCGTGTCGCGCTCGATGAGCCGCTGGCAGCCGAGGGCGACTCGCTCACGCTGTCGATGGAGTTCAGCTTTGAACTGCCCGACTATGGCGCCGACCGCATGGGGATGTTCGAGGCAGAGGAAGGCACGGTCTACCAGCTTGCGCAGTGGTATCCACGCATGTACGTATACGACGACGTCAACGGCTGGAACGTGCTGCCGTATCTGGGGCAGGGCGAATACTACCTCGAATACGGTCAGTTTGACCTTGACATTACCGTGCCGCACGACTTCATCGTGACGGCCACCGGCGCGCTTCAGAATCCGGAAGAGGTGCTCACCGACACGCAGCAGGAGCGGCTGGCGGATGCGCAGCAGAGCCGCTCGCCCGTCACGATCATCGCAGACGACGAAGTGGGTGAGCCAGACACGCGTCCTGTTGACAGCGGCACACTCACCTGGGAGTATCAGGCCAACGACGTGCGCGATGTAGCGTGGGCAGCTTCACGCTCCTTCATCTGGGATGCTGCCGAAGCTGACGCGGGTACCCACACGGTGCTGGCGCAGTCGCTGTATCCTGCTGAAGGACTGGGCGGCGGTGAAAACAGTACGCCGGGCTGGGAAGAATCGACTGAGTATGTGCAGCACTCGGTTGAGTTCTACTCGGAGCGCTACACGCCGTATCCGTACGACCACGCCGTAAATGTCGGCGGCATTGTGGCCGGCATGGAGTATCCGCAGGTTATGTTTTGCTCGGTGGAGGCGCGCGGGCGCGGCCTCTTCGGCGTCACCGACCACGAGTTCGGGCACACCTGGTTTCCGATGCTGGTGGGCTCCGACGAGCGGCGCTGGGCCTGGATGGATGAGGGGCTCAACACCTTTATGAATCTGTACTCAACTGCCGACTTCTACGGGGAAGACCTTAGCCGTGTCATCCAGCAGAGCAGTCAGCAGGTGGCCCGGTTTGCGCAGTCGCCCTATGCCGACCAGCCCATTATGACGCAGTCTGACCACATCCGGCGCCAGGCGCTGGGGATGCTGGCGTACCGCAAGCCCGCTGTTGGACTGGCGCTGCTGCGTGAGCATGTGGTGGGGCCCGACCGCTTCGATGCGGCGTTTAAGACGTACATCGACCGGTGGGCGTACAAGCACCCGCAGCCGTCAGACTTCTTTCGCACCATCGAGAGCGTTGCGGGCGAAGAGCTCGACTGGTTCTGGCGTGGCTGGTTCTACGAAACCGACGGCGCCGACCCGGCCGTGACGGAGGTTGATGCCGATGCAGCTACCGCTACCATTGCGCAGGAAACCGACTTGCTGCTTCCTGTACCGGTAGAGCTAACCTTCGACGATGGCAGTACCCAGATGGTGCGTGTGCCTACCGAAGCATTTGCTACAGGCGATACGCATGCCATTTCGTGGGACGACGAACGCACCATCGACAATATCACCGTTGATCCGAATCAGGTGCTGCCGGATGTAGACCGTGACAACAACGACTGGACGCAGGGTGAGTAAGTAATCTCAACAATGGTTTTAGAGATTGCCGGGTGGATTCCCCTCCATCCTACCCGTCCTCCCCGAGGAGGAAGAAACCGTGGAACGCGTTCCTCAAGTCCCCCTCAGAGGAGGCTAGTCTATGCACACAACCTGGAATAGCTGTGGGCGTCGGATACAAATTAGTGTTCTGTAGGCTGGTGTTCATTTTTGCCTTGATGCAAAAACGAACCAGACGAGCGAAGCGACTCACGAAGTAAAAAAATCAAGGCCCAAAGGATGACCGCAAGGGCCCCTGGAAGAACTGGGCCTGACTGTGCCCTCCGGTCCGCTACAATTGATCAAACTCACTCGCAGGCTCGCTCAAACAGGATCAATTTTCGAGCGCGTCCCTCCGGGCTTCGTCCGGGCGGCCCACTTCTTCGAGGCCGGAAGGGCTTCATACCG
>NZ_JAWOAR010000162.1:0-4801 GCF_046498435.1 Longimonas sp.
ACCTGGCAGGCGGGGCGATCGCCATGGCAGGCTGGGTGGGTCCGCTCGTGGCGGCGGTAGCCATGCCGATAAGTTCGCTCGTGGTCGTGACGGGGGCTATTTTGCAGCAGAGCTTTCCACAGACCGAGCCTGACCCGCACAAAGCATCGCTCGATGAATCTGCATCTACCTTTAACCAGCCGACGGCTCACGCGGTAGCACCAACTGCACGCTGAGCGCTCTGCTTCTAAGTGACCTCAACAATGGTTTTGGGGATTGCTGGGTGGATTCCCCTCCATCCTACCCTTCCTCCCCGAGGAGGAAGGAACCGTGGAAGGCGTTCCTCAAGTCCCCCTCAGAGGAGGGGGATTTAGGGGGAGGGATTCTGTACAATCATATAGATCAAACACGTATGTGAAACGCAGCACCGTACGAATGAGAGCGTGTATGAAGTAACGTCGGTGCGCACATGATACCGGTTTGAAACGCACAAAACCCCAACTTCATGCCTGTCTTTACTTAGGTGCTGCAACCACGTAAATCTCATTCTATTTAGATACAACCCGTTGCATGGATCATTCGACTGCTACGAATCCACTTGACGCTCCAAATCGAACCCACGCCTGGGCGCGCTGCATAATCGACGAATGTGTGCGCTCGGGCGTCGATACGTTTTTTATATCGCCGGGCTCGCGCTCTACGCCTCTGACGACCGCTGTCGCGCAGCATCCGGTGGCGCAGTCTGTGCTGCATGTGGATGAGCGGGGCGGGGCCTTTGCAGCACTGGGATTTGCGCGTGCCACAGGGCATCCGGCTGGGTGGATGACCACCTCGGGCACCGCTGTAACGAACGGCATGCCCGCCGTGGCCGAGGCCGCACAAGAAGGGATTCCCATGCTGCTGCTCACCGCCGATCGTCCGCCCGAGCTGCGCGGCACCGGCGCCAACCAGACCATCGACCAGGTGAAGCTCTTTGGCGACCACGTGCGCTGGAGTGCCGATGTGCCGCCGCCCAGCCAAGACACGCCGCTGGCTTCGGTGCTCACCACCGTCGACCAGGCGCTGCACCAGGCGCGGCGTCCGCCGGGCGGGCCCGTGCACCTGAATATGATGTATCGCAAGCCGCTGCATCCAGTCGAACAAGAGTTTGAGATCAGCGACCCTGCCATACACCGCTGGGCCGAGCGCGACACGCCGTTTACCACGTATCCGGTGCCGGTGCCGCATGCCCCGCTGCCTGAATCGCTCACTGAGGCGGTACAGCAGGCCGAGCGCGGACTCATCGTGGCGGGCCGCCTCACCGATGCCGAGGCGTACGAACTGCTCGATTGGGCGCGTGCACAGCACTGGCCCGTGCTGCCCGACATCACTTCGCAGCTCCGCCTGAGCGCCGACACGCCCGTGGTGCCGCACGCGCATCACATTGCCCGTCACCAGGCTACCGAACTCCGTCCCGACGTGGTGCTGCATGTAGGCGGACGCTTTGTCTCTAAGTCCATGCGTCATTTTCTGGGGGATGCAGAGGCGCACGTGCATGCCACCATCCGTTCCGCGCCCCTACGCGTCGATCCTGATCACCGATGTACACATCACATCGAGACGACCGTCGCAGCTGCCATGGATGCGCTGCCCACGCGCACTGCCACACCCGCGTCGTGGAACGCCCAGTGGCAGCGGGCTAACGACGCGGTGAGTGATGCCTTTGCGCAACGGTTTGAGGATGAGGACCGGTCTCTGCTGAGCGAACCGAGCGTAGCCCGCGCGCTGAGCCAGCGCATCCCCGACACCCATGCGTGGATGCTGGCCAGCAGCATGCCCATCCGCGACGTGCAGCGCTACGCTACGGCGCGGGGCGCAAACGTACCGGTGTTTGCGAACCGAGGTGCCAGCGGCATCGACGGCACCATTGCCACGGCAACGGGCATTAGCATTGCACGCGATGCGCCCACCACGCTGCTGATTGGCGATCTGGCTACCTGGCACGATGTGAACGCCCTGGCCCTGCTGAAGGCGCACCCGGTCATTGCGGTGGTCGTGAACAACGACGGCGGCGGCATCTTCCACTTTCTACCGATTGCCGAGCACAGCGACGTGTTCGAGCCGCACTTTACGACTCCACACGGACGCTCGTTCGAAGCGATCGCCGAAGCATTCGATCTGCCGTACCATCAGCCAACCACGCGCGCCGCGTTTGCGGACGCATACCAGGAGGCCTGTGAGCGCGGCACCAGCGCCCTGATTGAAGTCCGCACCGACCGCGCCGAAAACGCCGATGTGCACACGCAGTTGGATGCCCATGTGGCCGCCGCCCTCAGCGATATGTGACAATGCGTTGTGCTATACATCTGATCGCTGTTGAACATACAGAAATGCTTTTTATGCCCTCACACCGTCATCCCAGACGGAGCGGAGCGACGATCTGGGATCCACGCCCCAATGGAGGGATACGTTAGCGGAGTGCGTTCGCCCTCAACCGGCGAATGGATTACTTCGTGCGTACCCCAGGCATAACCTTCGGCCCTCGCTTCGCTCGGCTCCGGATCAGCGGCGCCAGGGGCGCCTTGCCTGTGCGCCGGCCCTGGGCGCGGCGGCGGTTGATCAACGTCACCACCGGCCCGGACGCGGCATAGCCCAGAAAGCCCAGGAACAGCACCATGGGCGGATTCATGATCGCGAGAACAGCCGCCGCGGCGGCGATGCCGAGGACCGGCACCACCAGCACGATAAACGGCACTCGGTACCGGATATCGAATTCCTTGAAGCTGTAGTACCGGAAGTTGCTCACCATGAGCAACCCGGCGGCAACCGTTACCACCAGAGCCAGCCACTGAACCCAGTGGTCATCGAGCCCCAGGGCCGAGCCCAGCCAGACCATGCTCACCACGACACCCGCCGAGGCCGGGCTGGGCAGCCCCTGGAAATAACGCTTCTCGGCAACCCCGGCCTGGGTGTTGAACCGGGCCAGGCGCAGGGCCCCACACGCCGCGTAAGTGAAGGCCCCGAGCCAGCCGACCGTACCCCAGGCGCCGGCAATCTCCGACCAGTCCCCCAGGGCCCACTGGTGCATGATCACCGCCGGCGCCAGCGCGAAACAGGCCATGTCCGAGAGGCTGTCGAATTCCACGCCGAAGTCGGTCTGGGTCTGGGTCAGCCGTGCCACGCGACCGTCCAGCCCGTCCAGGATCATGGCCGCGAGCACACCCAGGGCAGCGAGACGGTAGTCGCCCTCGATACCGGCAATCATGCCGAGGAAACCGAAGAACAGCGCCCCCGTGGTAAACAGATTGGGGAGCAGGTAGATCCCGCGCCGCCGCTTGCGATCCGGATCCGGAGCCATGCGCTCGTACCTCGGTGGGATGGACCCGCCGGTGCGTCCCGCCGGGATGGCGAGCCCGGCGGTCAGCCGCCAGGCTCGCGTGTGGCATTAGTTGCGGCTGCGATCCACCAGCTTCTTGTTCTTGATCCAGGGCATCATGTCGCGCAGCTTCTCGCCCACCACCTCGATGGGATGTTCCCGCGCCAGCCGCCGACGGGACTTGAGCGTCGGTGCGTTGGCCTGGTTCTCGAGGATGAATTCGCGGGCGAACTCCCCGGTCTGGATATCCGACAGGATATCCTTCATGGCCTGGCGCGAGTGCTCGTTGATCACCCGGGAGCCGCTGACGAAATCACCGTACTCGGCCGTATTGGACACCGAGTAACGCATGTTGGCGATACCACCCTCGTAGAGCAGGTCCACGATCAGCTTGACTTCGTGGAGACACTCGAAATAGGCCATCTCGGGACTGTAGCCGGCCTCGGTCAGGGTCTCGAAGGCGCCTTCGATGAGCGAGGTCAAACCGCCACACAGCACCACCTGCTCACCGAAGAGATCGGTCTCGGTCTCCTCCCGGAACGAGGTCTCGATGACACCGGCGCGTCCGCCGCCGATCGCCGAGGCGTAGGCAACACCCACTTCCTTGGCTTGGCCGGAGCTGTCCTGCTGGACGGCAACCAGGCACGGCACGCCGGCGCCGTCGACGTAGGTCGAGCGCACCAGGTGGCCGGGACCCTTGGGCGCAATCATGATCACGTCCAGATCCGCGCGCGGCTCAATCTGGCCGTAGTGGATGTTGAACCCGTGAGCGAAGGCAATGGCCGCGCCCTGTTTGAGATTGGGCTCGATCTGCTGCGCGTAGATGCTCGCCTGGTGCTCGTCCGGCGTGAGAATCATCACCAGATCGGCCCGCTGCACGGCTGCTTCCACGCTGGCGACGTCCAGGCCGGCCTGCCGGGCCTTGTCCGCGGAAGCGGAACCCTCGCGCAGACCCACGACCACCGAGGCACCGGACTCCTTGAGGTTGTTGGCGTGCGCGTGCCCCTGGGACCCGTAGCCGATGATGGCGATGGTGCGGTTCTGGATGATCGACAGGTCGGCATCCTTATCGTAATAGACTTGCATGTTGCCCCCTTGTTGTTGGATTCAGGGACGCGCCCGCCCCCACGGCGACGCGCCTACTGCACCCGGAGATGTTTCTCGCCGCGCGAGATTCCGATGACGCCGGAGCGCACGACCTCGACGATGGTGTTCTGGCCCAGCGTGTCGATGAAGGCATCCAGCTTGGCGCTGGCCCCGGTGAGTTCCACGGTGTAGACCCGCTCGGTGACATCCAGAATACGGCCACGAAAGATATCACTGAGGCGTTTGATCTCCTCGCGGGATTCACCGGTGGCCGCCGCGACCTTGACCAGCATCATCTCGCGCTCGATGTGACTGCCGTCGGTCATGTCCATGACCTTGACCACGTCGAGGAGCTTGTTGAGCTGCTTGATGATCTGCTCG
>NZ_JAWOAR010000181.1:0-5702 GCF_046498435.1 Longimonas sp.
AACCAGCCTGACTACAGCTGGATAAAGCCTTACGAGGTAAAATTTGCAGAACAATACTGGTATCCAGTAAAGGATATAGGAGGATTTAAATACGCAAATCTAAATGGCGCTGTAAACCTTGAAAAGAAGGATGACAATAGTGTATTTATGCAAATCCTTAGCCCGGGATCAGGAACGAAGCGCTGGGAGCACCGCGACCGAGTACTCCTGGGGTGCGGATATCCCGGGCGGCCTCCAACCTAACGCGTACATCGAAGTCTCGCACCTGGTATTATTTCATACCGCGTGTATTGACGATGCGGTGGCTGTGTGCTTCATTGGTACGTGCGCCTCGCACAGCCCGGCCACTCGGTCCGCGTGCCTCTTCGCCTGCTCGTTCCGCCCGACTCCTGCTGCTATGGACGACTTTTGCCATCTGCATTGCCACACTCAGTATTCGCTGCTCGACGGCGCCGCTGGCATCGACACCATGATCGACCGGGCCCGCCAGAAGCAGATTCCGGCCGTGGCCATCACCGACCATGGCAATCTGTACGGCGTGCCCGAGTTCTACACCACCGCGCGCGACAAGGGGGTGCAGCCGATCATTGGGTGCGAGTTCTATCTAACGCCCAGTGGCATCCACGACAAGAAAGACAAGACCCGCTACCATCAGGTGCTCCTCGCCAAAAACGAGGTGGGCTACCACAACCTGATTAAGCTGTCTTCGAAGTCGTACACCGACGGCTTCTACTACAAACCCCGCATCGACCACGGGCTGCTGCGCGAGCATCACGAAGGACTTATCGCCACCACCTGCTGCCTGCAAGGTGAGGTGCCACAAGCAATTCTGCACAAGGGGGAAGAGCGGGCACGCGAACTCTTCGAGATGTATCTCGACATCTTTGGTGACGATTACTACATCGAGTTTCAAGACCACAACATCGACGATCAGCACACCTGCAACGAGGTGCTGGTGCGCTGGGCGCGCGAGTACGACGTGCCGGTGGTGGGCACCAACGACGTGCACTACGTGGACCAGGAAGACGCCGAAGCGCAAGATGTGATGCTCTGCCTGCAAACAGGCAAGCAATACAACGACCCGAACCGCATGCGCTTCGAGAACGACCAGTTCTACATGAAGGGCGCACACGAAATGATGAATGCGTTCTCGGATCTCCCCGATCCGATCCAGCAAAACGCCCTCACCAACACTGCGGAGGTCGCCGCCAAATGCGACTTTGAGCTGCCCATGGGCGACCTGCTCATGCCGCACTACCCTATTCCCGACGCGTTCGACGACGACATGGACGCGTACCTGCGCCATGTGACCTTTGAGCGGGCCAAGGAGCGCTATCCCGAGCCGCTCTCGCAGCGCGTGGTCGACCGGCTGAACCACGAGTTGGGCATCATCAAGGAAATGGGATACGCGGGCTATTTCCTGATTGTACAAGACTTTACCGATGCCGCCCGCGACCTCGGCGTGCGTGTGGGTCCGGGTCGTGGATCTGCTGCTGGGAGCTGCGTAAGTTACTGCCTCGGCATCACCAACGTGGATCCGCTCAAGTACGATCTGCTGTTTGAGCGCTTCCTGAACCCCGAGCGCGTGTCGATGCCCGACATCGACATCGACTTCGACGACCGGGGCCGCTCGAAGGTGATCGACTATGTCGTTGACAAGTACGGGCGCGAGAACGTGTGCCAGATCATCACCTTTGGCACCATGGGCGCCAAGACGGTGATTCGCGACGTGGCGCGTGTGCTCGACATCCCCCTGAGCGAGGCCGACCGCATTGCCAAGATGGTGCCCGACGGCGTAGGCGTAGACCTCGATGATGCGTACGACGAAGTGCCCGAGTTCCGGCAGTTGAAGCAGTCGGACAACCCTAAAATCCGAAAGATGATGCAGTATGCCGACGTGCTGGAGGGCTCGGCCCGCCACACCGGTGTGCATGCAGCCGGAGTCATCATTGCGCCGGGCGAGGTGAGCGACTATGTGCCCATTAGCGTGTCGAAGAGCAAGGGCGAAAAGGTCATCACCACGCAGTACGATGGCGACTGGGTCGAGGAGTTTGGCCTCCTGAAGATGGACTTCCTGGGGCTGAAGACGCTGACCGTTATCAACGACACGCTCGATCTCATCCAGAAAAAGCATGGCGTGGAGATCGACATCGACGAGATCCCGCTCGATGATGAAGAAACATACGAGCTGTTTCAGCGCGGAGAAACCGTGTCGATCTTCCAGTTTGAGTCGACCGGCATGCGCGAATGGCTGCGCAAGCTGAAACCGACCGAGTTGAACGACCTGATTGCGATGAACTCGCTGTATCGTCCGGGCCCGATGGAGAACATTCCGTCGTACATTGCCCGGAAGCACGGCAACGAGGAGGTCGAGTACCCGCACCCAATGCTCGAAGAGATCTTGGAGCCGACCTACGGCATCCCTGTGTATCAGGAGCAGGTCATGCAGATGGCGCAGGAGATGGGCGGCTTCAGCCTGGGCAAAGCCGATATTCTGAGACGTGGGATGGGGAAAAAGAAGCAGAAAGTCGTAGACAAAATGAAGGAGGAATTTGTCCAGGGCGCCCGCGCTCAGGACGTCTCCGATGCCACCATCGAGGAGGTGTGGGAACTCATGGCCAAGTTTGCCGGATACGGGTTTAACCGCTCGCACGCGGCGGCCTACTCGATTGTCGCGTACCAGACGGCGTACCTGAAGGCCCACTACCCGGCCGAGTTCATGGCGGCAGCCATGACAAACGAGATTGGCAACAACGACAAGCTGAGCGTGGTGCTGGAGGAGGCCCGCACGCTGGGCATCGAGATTCTGCCGCCCTCTATCAACCGCAGCGACGTGCAGTTTACGGTGGATCAGGGCGCGATTCTCTTTGGCATGGGCGCGGTGAAGGGCGCCGGCACCGGTGCTGTGGAGGCGATCATTGAGACGCGCGAAGAACACGGCCCCTTCAACACGATCTGGGACCTTACGAAACACCTGGACCTGCGCACTGCGGGCAAACGCACGCTGGAGGCGCTCGTGAAGGCGGGGGCGCTCGACGAACTCGAAGGCCACCGCGCCCAACTTCTTGAGGCCGTCGACACAGCTGTGCGCTACGGACAGAAGGTGCAAGCCGACCGGGCGGCGGGGCAGAACTCGCTCTTTGGCGATGGCGGGATCGGAGGCGATGAGATGGAGCCGTCGCTGCCGGATACGGAGCCGTGGGCCAAGGGTAAGAAGCTAAAAGCCGAGCACGAGGTCATCGGCGTCTACGTATCGGGCCACCCGCTCGATGAGTACAAGGCGGAAGCCGAGGCCTTTGCCAGCGCGCACTTCGGCGAAACCGAAGCCCTGGAGCGTGCTATTGCTCACACCCAAAGCGGCGACGGACGCAATCGCGGTCCGGTACGCACATTCTGCGGAATCATTACGGAGGTGAACCGCCGCACCACGAAGAACGGAAAGCCTATTGCTTTTGCTACCGTCGAGGACTTTACCGGACAGGGCGAGCTGGTTTGTTTTGCGAGCGTGCTCGACCGCATCCAGCCGTACCTGAACGTGGATGATGTGGTGCTCGTGAAGGGTAACGCGGAGGTGCGTGGCACGTCGGTGTCGGTCATCGTGCAGGAGGTCTTCCCAATGTGGAAGGTCCGCGAGCGGCTGGTGAACGAGGTCGTGCTTGAGGTGGATGCCGACCTGCTCGACCGCTCCACCCTGAACCGCCTGCGCGACCTGTGTACCGAGCACCGAGGCAACTGCACGCTTTACTTCGACGTGAACGCCCCCGAACTTCGCAGTCCCGAGCGCCTACGGAGCCGCAAGTTTGTGGTCGAACCCACCTCGGGCTTCATGCGCGGCGTGAAGCAGCTCTTCGGCAACGACGCCGTGACGCTGAAAGGGCAGCAGTAATACCAACTCTCCATGCTTCGTTGGTGTGGAGGTATGGACGTGTGGACGGCAGGAGGTGCATCACCCTTTCATCCCTCCATGCGTCCGTCCCCACACGAACTCAACTGACGAAGTAAATCCGGTGCCTCGCAGATAAGTGATCCCGCAACAGTGCAATCGGATGTGGGATAAAGGGGCAGCCTCCAATTAGAACACAAGGCGCGGCCCCAACCTGCCGTAACGACGCAGGGCTCTGCGTCGCCCGGGCAGTGCAGCCTTGCCACGCGGAGCAGCATTGCCATACGAAAAGGGGCACGAGAACAGCACCCCACCGCGCTGAGATGGTACGTATATCTCAACGGCGTGCCCATCCCGAGCGAAGCCAAGCACACGCCAGAGGCGACCTTGTGCCGTCAGATCTGCAACCGGACGTAACGACGCAGGGCTCTGCGTCGCCCGGGCAGTGCAGCCTTGCCATGCGGAGCAGCATTGCCATACGAAAAGGGGCACGAGAACAGCGTCCCAGTGCCCTGGGACGTTACGTATACCTCAAAGGTGCGATTAAAAGCCTGCTGGAATATGCAATCCAGCCCGCCTATATGCAAATGAGCGGCGGTTGGGCGATGATTGGGCGGGGTCGAACTCCGCTACTTGCGCTGCTCCTGAAGGGGACCGCCACCGCTGGTATCGACCTCGTCTTCTGACACGGCGTCTTCGCCTTGTTCACCATTTATCACCTCCAGCAGCGGCCCGCCACAGTGCTCCGAGGCGTCTTCGGTGTCTTCCATGCATGCCTGCATGGGAGTCATGACATCTTCCTGAAAGTTTCCGGCCACGTCGGCCACGTGCTGTACCGGAAAGAGCACTTTCTGATCAACAAAGTCGGGGTTGGGGTTGTTGGTGAAAGCAAATGAGAGCAGGCACGCCTCGTCGTTAATCGGTTCTTCGACCGTGTAGACGCCGCCGACCCGGCGCCCCAGTTGCCCCATCATCTGGCCCGATTCGCAGGCGGAAACGCGATCGGCAAAGCATGCCATACTCAGGCAGGTCTCATCCCCCAGCGAATGCGCAGTGAACGCGCCGGGCGCCTCCCACGATGCCAGTGCCTCCAGGTCGTAGCTCTCGAAGAGCGTGCGATACAGCGACGACTCGGCCGTCTCCTCTGCCATCATGAACACCAGGAACTGGTCGATGAGGCTGATCGCAACCTCTCTGCCGCCTCCGCTCATGTAGTGGACGGTATGCCCCTGCATCTCCCATTCCTCGGTCTGCCAGTCGTCCATTTCAGCGGCGCCCATCATCTGCATGGAGCTTATTTCCATGACGCCTTCTTCGATGACCTTCCCGTACCCCAGGGCCAGCGAGATGGAGCCCTCTACGTCGGGATGCGTGTATATGCCGCTATATGCCGCGGGCGCGCAGGTCGTCTTGCGTCTCAACTTCCTCTAAGGATGCCTCGCCCAATGATTCGGGAAAGAGGGATTCGAGCGCCTCACTTGTCATTTGATCGCTTTCGGCGTCGTCTTGGGCCAGGGCGGGGCCCACGCCAAGGAGTGCCCCAACAACGAATAGGAGGGCTATTTTCTGAAGTATGTGCATGGTCTGCGTATGCTTGGTGATAAGAAAAAAACGCGTGTAGAGGTACCACACCGCTCTGCATAGAGACCTATCAAGGGGGGGACGCAGTCTGCTGTGCTCTGTATTTTTCTACTTCGTGGGATTGAAGGGTATGCTACCTGATATCGTAGTGAACATGCCGTAGTATATTGTGTGCACGAGCCAACTGCAAGCCTCCGCGCTATGCAGCCGGACGATTGCATGTTGAGCACCACGGATG
>NZ_JAWOAR010000201.1:0-3884 GCF_046498435.1 Longimonas sp.
CTTTGCTTCAATACTGATAGGTGTTCCGTCGCCGCTTATCGCACTGCATATTCTGTGGCTGAACCTTGTGACAGATGTTTTTCCCTTTGCACATGCCGCCATGTACGACGGCCTCTTCATGTGGCCCGGGCACCGCGACCCGCGAAACAAAGCGGCAAAAAAGAAGCGCAAGCGCTCCGCAACGACCTGCACCGACCGCATTTGGGGACAGGCGTCCATCTTCGACCCAGCGCTGGGGAAGCCGCGCAACCAAGAGGCCATGCAGCGGTGGAACCCGACCGACATGCTCAACGCCGCCTCGCCGTCGACGCTCCAGAAGATGCGCCGCACCACCTACTGGATCGCCTGCGCCCCCAGCGATGGCAACAAAGGCAACCTGCACCGGGGGCGTTTCCTGCTGAAGCGCCTTCGCAACGACGACTTCGCGCTTGGCTTTTCGGAGACCGATCCGGTTTTGCATCCCGACGCGGCCCACACCTGGCACTGGGCCGACCGCTTCGTCGTGCGGTTTCTGCGCGAGGCCGTGGGCGACTTGCAGCACGCGGATGCAGAAGTTGCCGTCAAGGAGTAGCGCCGCGAACAACGTGAGGAGGCAGAGCCTCCTGGTCTCGGCGTCACGAGGCGGAGGGGCCGAAGGTTATGCCTGTGGTGCCTCGCGACGAGTGGCCGATGGGTAGTAGTCCTGTGGTGCCTCAGACGAGTTGCCCCCAATGATGCCGAAAGGATTCTCGGCAAGACGTTCTGAAGACGCGAGCGGTCTCCAGCTATGGATTACTTGATTTCAAGGGAGTACCGGGATTGTTGCTTTGCTCCAGTCACCAGTATCACGTCATCCCGGCCCCCGAGCCGGGATCCAGAACCCGAAAGAAAGCGCGTCTCTCCACTTCCACACGTCATCCTGACACCCCCAGGCGGAAGGATCTCAGCACCAATCCCACAAGTTCAGCACTGCCCCGTTACAACGAAAATCGACTGCAGCACTACTGCTGTGTCAATCCTCATTTTGATAGTTGCTCTGCAATCATCCTCCCACGAAGCCTGTCATGGTGAGCGCAGTCGAACCATCTCCTTGGTGTTCAGAAGATACGGCGGGACAGAGGCCCTGCCCACTTCGAGGCAGATCTTTATTCACTGCGTTCATCAGTCGCTTCGCTCGTGTCAGGACTCCGCGTCTCCTTGGCGGAGCCGCTGCGCTCAAGATGACACCATGTAAACGGGGCATGTTGTAACCTAAACATTGACCTGTGACAGAGCACTACCCATGAAAATAATGACTCGCGAGAAAGCCATCATTGACCTTGAAGACCTATTCGAGCGGCAGCCGGACGAGATTCCCCGCGAGCGTGCGTTTGCGATCCACGGCTATCTCAAGGGATTTTGTAATGCCGGTATCTTAAACAATGAAGATTATGCAAGGTACAGAAAGCGCATCCCACTCGACGGCGAAGATCTCGCTGAAGCAGGCGTCAATCTGTAGGTCCAAAACGCACGGCTCCCAAACAGACGTTCAGCGGGACATTTCGAGAGAACCGTACTCCCTCGTCGCATGGCTCCGCCCCGTCCTCCTGATGCTTTAACGTACCACTGGATTCCCACTACCAAATAGCCCTCCTCACGCCGCCGACTTCTTCTCCGGCGCAAAGGTCCCCTCAATCCAATCGCCGATCTCATCGCGCACGCGGCGGAAGACCGCCAGCTGCTCCTCTTCAGAGCCGGTGGCGGCTGAAGGGTCGTCGAACGACTGGTGCATGTTCTGCTCTTGGGCAGGCAGATACGGACAATTCTCGCGCGCCGAGTTGCACACCGTCACCACATAGTCGAACGTGCGGCCCTCCGCCACATCGTCAATCGTCTTCGAGGTGTGCCCCGAGATGTCGATGCCGAGTTCGTCCATCGCTTGAATCGCCAGCGGACGCACATGCGTTTGTTCGGTCCCGGCGCTGTACACGTCGTAATCGTCGCCGTAGCGGTCGCGCAGCAGCCCCTCGGCCATCTGAGAACGCGCAGAGTTGTGGGTGCAGATGAAGAGCACAGACGGCGTTGCCATGGCAGGTTGGGTCGGGTTAACAGGTCGTGGAAGCCGATTCGTCGATCAAGTCGCCCAGAAACCCATCGAACCGATCGCGCAGCAGCCGCAGCGCCATCGTATCCAGGCAGTAGCACACGCTGGGGCCGTCGATCGTGCCCTGAATGAGGCCGGCCTCTTTCAGCACCTTTAAGTGCTGCGATACGGTCGACTGCGCCAGCGGCACGTCATCTACAATTTCGCCGCAGATACAGCGTTCTTTTTGGGCAATCACCTGCAGAATCTGCAGGCGCGCCGGATGCGAGAGCGCCTTGGCTTGCGTGGCCAACTCGTTCAGATCGGTGGCAAAGTGGTCGGCTTTCGTGCGCATGTGACGCGTTATTTCGTTGGGATGATCGCTGGCATACGATAGAGGGATACGCAGGCCAGGTTCCTGCATGCAAGCCTGGCAGCAGCTATGAAGGGAAGCCAACTGCTCCCGCATCCGGCCGTACCCGTGCAGGCACAACGCGTTAGGCCATGCATTGAAGCATCTGTGCCGGGCTGGCTTCCTTTCGTACTCGTTCCACCTGTTTTCGTACGCCCCAATGTCTAATCCTGCATCCGCGCCCTCGGCTTCTGAGCTCCGCCCACTGATCGGGGCGCATGTCGACGACCTGACCCCGTACCATCGTGCCCTCACGCATCGGTCGTGCCTGCGCGACCCGCACATCGATGCAGAGGAGTCGAACGAACGGCTGGAGTACATCGGCGATGCCTTTCTGGATCTGCTCGTTGCCGTAGAGCTCTACGAGCATTTCCCTGAGGAGAACGAAGGGTTTCTCTCGCGCATGCGGGCCCGCCTCGTAAGTGAACCGCCCCTGGCCAACGCCGCCCGTCGATGCGACCTGGGCCGGTACCTGCGCCTCAGTCCCAACGCGGAAAAAAACGGCGGACGCAAAAAGCCGAGCATTCTCTCGGATGCATTTGAAGCCTTCACCGCAGCGCTCTACCTGGATCAGGGCCACGATGCCGCTGCGCAGTTTGCCCGCCGCTACCTGCTGGATCCGACTGATTTCAGCACCCTTGTGCACCGGAATCGGAATTACAAGAGCTTGCTGCAAGAGCGCTTGCAGGCGATGGGACGCCCGTTGCCCACGTACACGATGATCGATCGCACTGGCCCCGACCACGATGCTACATTTGTGGTAGAGGTCGCCGTAGAAGGCACCTCTCTGGGCAGTGGACGGGCCGGGTCCAAGAAGCAAGCCGAGCAGGAGGCTGCGCACGAAGCCATCAAACGCATGGATGGCGCGCTGTCGTGATGCCGTATAGTCCATCGCGTAGCGGTAACCACCGGGGCCTTGGGCGTCTGGTTTGGCGCAATGTAGGCACAATGTATGGGAACTGGAATGTATGGGAACTGGGATGAACGGCATAGCCGAGCGTGCAGGGGCGGTGCTGAGATCCTTCCCCCCGATGGCGGCTAGTCTATGCACACAACCTGGAATAGCTGTGGGCGTCGAATATAGGCTGGTGTTCATTTTTGCCTTGATGCAAAAACGAACCAAAAAGATCAAGGCTGGAAGAACTGGGCCTGACTGCGCCCTCCGGTCCGCTAAAATTGATCAAACTCACTCGCAGGCTCGCTCAAACAGGATCAATTTTCGGGCGCGTCCCTCCAGGCTTCGTCCGGGCGGCCCACTTCTTCGAGGCCAAAAGGGCTTCATGCCACGAGGAGGCGTGAATCCTGTAAACGAAATACCCCCAAACCGATGATCTGAATGTGGACTCAATGGCACGGACCATCCAGTCGATATAGCAAAGGGGGACATGGTTGAACAAGTGGTAAAGCAAACAAACTTTTTGCTAACAAAAT
>NZ_JAWOAR010000195.1:0-17935 GCF_046498435.1 Longimonas sp.
GACACGGCTTTTCAGCTCCATGCATTCGACGAGGCGCTCATGGCCTATCGCACGGCCCTTCAGCTCAACGATACAGACAGCCGCACCTGGCTCGGGTATGCCGAAACGCTTTTCCAGCTCGGAGAAGCAGAGGAAGCCCTCAACGCCTACCGTACCGCCCAGTCGCTTACACCGCATGCTGCCAATGCGTATTTCCATCAAGCCAAAGCCCTCTTGGCGGTGGGTCGCACCGATGAGAGCATTCGCGCACTAAAAACGGCGTTTCGGCTCGACCCCTCCAAGAAAAGCGAGTTTCGCAACGCCTATCCCGATCTGTATCGCGACGACTACGTACGCCGACGCCTGGGGCTCGACCGGGCCTAATATCCTGCTTTTTTGCTTTTCGATGTTCTCTATGTCGCGGTTGCGTACGTTTTTTCGAGGTCTGGGTGCAGGCACCCTCATGGGAGCGGCCGACATCATTCCTGGCGTGAGTGGCGGTACCATCGCGCTCATCGTGGGCGTCTATGAGGCTATTATTCAGGCGCTTCATGCTGCTACGTCGATGCTGGTGGCTCTGGTACAAGGGCGCTGGCAACGAGCGCGCCTCCATCTGAAACAGATGCATCTGGCGCTGATACTTCCACTGGCTGTAGGTATCGGAGGTGCTATTCTGCTTGGTGCTCGCATCTTACCTCCTCTTATGGAGGCTTATCCTGCCTCTATGCGCGGCCTCTTTTTGGGACTGGTCGGGGCCTCACTTGCTATCCCTGCCATGCGCATCTCACACTGGAAGCGTTCATACGTGGGCCTGGCAATAGGCGCTGCCGTGGTGGCCTTTTTGCTTGCCGGACTTCCTACAGCCGACGGAAGTACGCCCTCGCTCTTTCGGGTGTTTGCTACTGCTGCTGTGGCCATCTGCGCCATGATCGTGCCCGGCGTAAGCGGCGCCTTTCTGCTTGAGGTGTTTGGCCTATATGCACCGACCCTCGATGCCATCAACCAGCAGAACCTGGTCTATCTTACAACTTTTGCAGCAGGCGCTGTAGTCGGGCTGGGCGGATTCGCGCGCGTTCTGCACTACCTGCTAACGTACCATTACAATGCTACCATGGCGGTGCTCATTGGACTCATTGCAGGGGCGCTGCGGGCCTTGTGGCCGTTTCTTGCTCCCGACCGCAGCCTGCGCTGGCCCACCGACGGCGATCCTGTAGGCATGGTCATAGGCCTGGCCCTAAGTGGTGCCGCATTCATTGGGCTACTCATTTGGTGGGGGCAGCGCCGTTCCACTGCTTCGGATACATTCGTTGAATCGCACTCGTCGTAACGGCACTGTACGCGTCTTGCGCTCCGTTGCCTGCTCCGCTGTCTGGTATGATGCGAACCGCTACCCTGCTTACAGTAAGCCTGCTCTGCCTGGGGTTCAGTACGTTTAGCGGGTGTGCCTCGTCATCATCCTCTGTTAATGCGCCCTCCACAGCGTCGCTCGTCGATTCGTTGCGCACCGCCAACGAGCGCCTCTCTGCCCGCGTGCGCCAGCTATCGGACTCCCTCCAGTTCTATGACGACATTCAGTCGGGGCAGTACCGGCGTGAACAACGTGCCATCCAAGACGACCTCACACGCCTGGCCTACGAAGTGACCCTCCTTCGCGAAGGCGGGCAGTCCATCGAAACGCTCGCGACCGATTCGCTCTTCGAGCCGGGTTCCACACGTCTTACTGATGACGCACGCGACCGCCTGCGCACCATAGCCGCTCGTCTGCGCACGACCTATCGCAACCGCATCATTCGCGTAGAAGCTCACACCGATAACCAGCCGCCTGCAGATAGCAGCTATGCTTCGGGGCGGGCACTTTCAGCAGGGCGGGCAGCTGCGGTGGTTGACCTGCTTGTGGATTTGAGCGATCGCGATGCGGCAGATTTTCGGGCCGTGGCATTAGGAGCCGCCCAACCGGTGGCCTCCAACGAAACCCGCTCCGGACAAGCACGCAACCGGCGTATCCGCATTATGGTGTTGCCTCCCAGACACCAGGTGCCGCATCCATACGAACTGTCGTGGTAAGCGTGTAGCTGCCGCAACGCAGCATGAAACTCCCCCTGGCTACGCTACAAAGTGCAACAACATTGATTTGTCGCGCTCTTTCAACAACATTTCGCAAACAAGTTTTGGTGTCTGACGTGCCCCCCTACACAGGCAGCAAGCATGCTCTTCTGTGCACCCTGTGCACCTGAGTTGCTTGTATCGACTCCTTTATCCTTGATTGGCATACGTTATGAACACGTTATCGCGTATCATGAGTCTTCTGCTGCTGGGTGCTGTCCTTGTATGGGCAGCTCCTGCCGAGGCTCAGAACATGCCCCAACAGCAGCAAAGCCCCGAAAACCCTGAAGCGGTTGAGGAAGCTCGCGAAGCCGCAGAAGAATGGCTTGAGCTTACTGATGCCGGATCGTTCGGCGAAAGCTGGGACGAAGCGGCCACCCTCCTTCAAGACGAGGTCAGCCAGGAAGAATGGACGTCCCAGTCTGAAGATATCAATGATCAGGTAGGTGACATTGAAGAGCGCAACTTCATGGGGGGGCAATACCAGGAAGACATTCCTGACCTGCCAGAAGGGGAGTACGTCATCATGCAGTACGAAGCCACTCCATCAGACCTTGACCAACAGCTTATGGAAATTGTAGCCACCACCAAAGAAGATGGTGAGTGGAAAGTTGCAGGATACACCATGCGCCCGGCAGCCCAACAACAGGCGCCGCCTTCCCAGCAACCACCGTCTGAGGAGCCGCCCTCGGAGCAGCCTCCTCAGGAACCCCCGAATAACTGATGCCATCAAGCTCCTAAGGATTGACAGCGGACCTACGGAGCGCTTTTTAGCCTCCGTACGCCCGTTGTGATTACTCTCCGCGCGGCCTGTTGCCTTTTCGGCACAGGCCGCGCGGCGCGTTTGTCCCCTTCTTTATGTCCCCCCCTTCTCATACCAACTCCGCATGCTCTGTTGGGGAGGAATGAGAAGCGTAAACGGGCGGCTGAAAAAAAACGTCCGTCCTTCCCCCGTCCACCCATTCATCCCCACACGAGGCCGACTGTCGAAGTACATCCGGTGCTCCGTAGCGTAGCAATACCGCAATGCTGCAACCGGATTTTGGTATCAGTAGCACCAGGTGAACAGCACGCAAACCCGATGCCGCGGAATTGAGATCGACCCGCGGCGCATCCTATATTACGTCGTGTTCGATCGATCTCGTCCCCAACCCTACAGACGCATGCGCATCACGCTCTCCATTGTTGGCGTGTGGGTGACCTGCTTGCTCCTGCCTCATGCAAGCTTTGCCACAGCTATTCAACAGGCGGCCTCGTCGGATACAACCGATGTTGCCATGGCCGTAGCCATTCCCGATACGGTGGTTGTTACCGCATCCCGCATTGCCGAACCTGCCGCCCAATCGGGACGCCGCGTGTCGGTGTGGACGCAGGAGGAGATCGAGGCGCTTCCTGCCTCTTCGTACGATGAGCTACTGCGCACGGTGAGCGGGGTGGATGTGCAGAGCCGTAGCGGGTTTGGCGTGCAGAGCGACATCACCATGCGCGGCTCCACCTTCAACGGCGTGCTTGTGCTGCTGGATGGCGCCCGCATTAACGACCCAATGACCGGGCATTTCCTTGCTGATATGCCGGTACCCATGCGCGAGATTGCCCGGATTGAGGTACTGCGCGGCCCGGCCTCGGCCCTGTACGGCCCCGATGCACTCGGCGGTGTGGTGCAGCTCTTTACGCATGCGGGCCTCCACCAGGAACAGGGCGCCCCCACGGGCTCCGATGCGAACGCCAGCGCCCAGGCCCAGGTGGGCCGCCACGGCCTGTACGATGTGGAGGGCACCGCGCGCCTGGCCCGGGGTGGCACATTCGTGAGTGCCTCCTTCGCCACGCAAGGAAGCGACGGCCAGCCCATCAGCACACCCAACGGCGAGCCAGTTACCGATAACGAGGGGCGCGTGCGCACCGACTTCCGACGCACAGCCGGTTCACTGGCGTGGACGCAACGCCTGGGTGAGGGCCACTCGCTCTTCACCCGCGCTGGGATCGACGACCGGCGGTTTACCGCGTATCAGTTCTACACCAGCCTGCCCTCCGACAACGCCCGCGAGTCGACCTCGACGTACTGGACCCAAACGCGGTATCAGGGACGCCTGTCTGCATCCACCCAACTGCGCGGGCAAATCGCTGCGAAACAGCACGGAGATAGCTACCGCTTTACGCCAAGCACCCCACCCAACGAACACACCAGCCGTCTGCTCACCGCCCACGGGCAGATTCAGCACACCTTGAGCGACCGCTGGCAGCTTAGCGGCGGCGTGTCGGGACAAGCGCGCAGCATCGATTCGAACAACCTCGGCGATCATGCCGATGAAGCCGGTGGGGCCTTCACCCGACTGCGCTGGTCGCCCACCGAGCCGCTTACCCTTACCGGCAGCCTGCGCTTGGATGCCGACCACGCCTTTGGCACCGAGTTGACGCCGCAGTTCTACGCGGCCTGGTCAACGCCTCGCTACACGCTCCGCGCTGGGGCCGGACGCGCTGTGCGGGCCCCAAATTATGTGGAGCGCTACTACAACACCGAACTCGATTCGCCTCCCGATGGCAGCGTGGGTACGCCCAACCTGCGGGCCGAGCGCGCCTGGTCGTACGAAGTGGGTGCTGACCTTTATCCCACGCGAGCACTTGCCTTGCACGTTACGGGCTTTGCGCGCGCTACCGATGGACTCATCGACTTTGCGCAGTCGCCTGGCGAAGAGCTGTTTCGGTCGCGCAACGTGCTTTCGGTGGATACCTACGGCATCGAAGCCGAAACGCGCTGGCAGCAGTCGTGGGGCGCAAACGGCCACGCCGCATGGACACTCGCCTACACCGGGCTCGATGCCTCGCTTGGCGATGTGGGCGAGGGCGTGCTCTACACCTACGCCGCAACCGCCGCACGCCACCACGTGCAAGGCACGGCACGCATACAGTGGGGTGCTGTGGGCGGAAGCTTGCAAACGCAGTGGAAGGAGCGCCTCGATGCACCCGAGCCTGCGAATCTCTCCTACAGCGTAACAAACGCCCGCCTGTTTTACACAATCGATGCGCTGGACTCTGCGGCCACCGTTTCGTTTGAGGTGCGCAACATTTTCGACCGCCAGTACAGCGAAGTCTTTAACGCCCCCATGCCTGAACGCTGGTGGCTGCTTGGACTATCGGTTGATCTGTAAAGCGGATGTGGACCACGTGCATCACATGGCACCATTCACACCACCTCTTTCGACTCCCGCTCTGGCAATGGGGCCACCTGCTTAGCCGCCTGATGCTCGGGCACATGCGGAGCGATCTCATCGCGGACCTCGGCGGCCAATTCGTTCGCCTCCATATCCGCAAACTGCTCGGGCGGAATCTCGGGCAGCACCTGGATGTGCATATCGTGCGCGCCCTGTAGCATCATGCTCTTCTTGGGCAGCGCGTTGCTCGTTCCGCTAATGGCCACGGGTAGAATGGGCACATCCATCTGCTTCGCCAGCGTAAACGCCCCATGCTTAAACCGCCGTAGCTCGCCGGTGCGCGAGCGCGTGCCTTCTGGAAAAATGAACACGCTGCTCCCATTGCGCAGGTGCGTACGGCACGCCTCCATCATCTGCTCAATGCTCTTGCTATCACCACGCCGCAGCGCCACATACTCGTTCATCCGCATATTCCACCCCAGAATAGGCACCTTGAAGATCTCGATCTTCGACACCCACTTAAACGGGATAAACAGCCGAAACGCCACCAGAATATCGAGCGCCGACTGGTGGTTAGATACGATCACGTACGGTTGATCGGAGCGTACATGCTTGCGCCCCTCCACCGTCACTGACCACAGCGGGTTCGTCCACAGGTAAAACGATGCCCAGAACGACGAATAGAGGTGCAGCCACTTCAGGCGAGGGTCGAACGGCTTCGTAATCGCCCACACCACTAGGGCCCCCCCATAAAAAAGGATACACGTAAGGACAATAAACAAGAGAAAAATAGCCGACCCGATGTAACGGAGCAAGGTGCGCATAGCCAACACCAGAAAGTAGCAAAGCCAGACACGATACCAACAATTGCCAGACGCTCACAGCGCGTGGGTCTTTCTCTATGCTAAACCTGGCGCTCCGTTTCCCATCGGCCCCGTGCGCCTACCGTCTTTCTGCACCGATCTCCTTGTCTATGCGAAGCCGTATCGAGGGTAACGCAGCCGTTTCATATCGCTACGGTACACGCGCCCTTTCTTGACTTCTGATATCTGTAACGTTTTCACTTTACATGAAACGCACACTCGCATCGGAAGGCGTTTTCTTGTGGATGCCTGTCGAATGAGCAGGTACGCATCGCCGAGCCGAAGCCTTTTTCTCAGTTACTACCACCGACCAACAAACTGCTATGAAACGCTTTTTAGCTCCCCTTGGAAGTCTTACCCTTATTGCTTTCGTCGTCGCCGCATTTGCGCCCTCACCCACAACAACCGTTCAGGGCACGCTTGTCGACACGCGCTGCTACGGCATGAATCAAGAAAACGTGGAAAACGAGCACGTCGTCAAAACCCCGGACGACGAAATGCAGACCATTGAGCAGTGCGCCACGGCCTGTGCAAACATGGGCATTCCCGCCGCCATTCTTGAAGATGGCGAAGCAGGCGCCGATACATACGTCATTTTAGCTCCCGCTGGCCAGCTGGCCGATCACATGGCCAAGGAAGTCCGGGCCACGGGCAACATGGCGCTGAACGGCGGCATCATCCCCGAAACGTTTGAGGTCCAAAACGAAGATGGTAGCTGGGAAGAGGTTGACATCCAAGTCATGATGTAACCTGCGCTCAGTACTGCACCGGCATAACGCTCCACATGCGGTCTTGCGCGACACAGCTCCTGCCTTTATCCCACTTGCGTAGGGGGATGCAGAATGACGTTGTGTGGCAAGACCGCACTGGTTTCGTAGGCTTCCACGTACCCGTTCCTAAACGATGCATTTATTCTTTCCTCGTTTCCGGTCTTGCCTCCCGTTCTGGAGCGTTTTTCTATATGTCTTAGGAGCCGGACTGCTACTTAGCGCTTGCGGCTCAAACTCTGGCGGATCAGCCTCAGACAGCGAGCGCTCTCCCGTTCCAGGGGATACATTGGTTGCCGTTGGCACACTCATGGATGCACAGTGCTTCAGCCAGAAAAAAGAAGAGCTCGGCCTCGAAACCGCCCTCAATCAGGCAGGCACGTTTGACTGTTCCGGTCAGTTTGTAGAACAAGGAGCGCCCGCAGCCCTCGTTAAAGAGGACAGAGATTCTGGGGATGCCACCTGGATTCTTGTGGCGGTCCCACAGATGGTGCGGACCCACATGGGCGATCGCGTACGCGTAACCGGGCAGTTCCGCTCGAAAGGGGTGCTCGTTCCCAGTCGTATTGACCTCGACGACGGCTCCGGCGAATGGCCCCGCGTGTTCTGACGTGTTCTGACGCTGTGCCCTAAAAAGCCCCAGTCGCCACCGAACGCCTTCGTTCATCGTCTTAACTTGACTGTACCCGCTTCTTATGCGCCTCCTTCTTATGCTCTTGCTTGCGACGACGCTCGCCGCCTGCGGTGGCACCGAACGCGACGCAGACACTGATGCCAGCGCCCCGTCTTCCACCGAGCAGTCTGCTCCTGACACCACCTCCCCTGCCGATACTGCGACATCCGACTCGGCATCGGTTCAAGAAGCTACCGGCACGGTCGAGTCCATCACAGGCGACCGCTCCTACATGCGCATCAACCATGAACGCATTCCGGGCTACATGGAGGCGATGACCATGTCGTTTGCTGTGTCCGACACGTCGCTCGTTCAAGATATCGAATCGGGCCAGCGCATTGACTTCACGTTCGAAGCCGACGGCGGCGTCCCTGAGATCATTGAGGTCACCCCCAAACCATAGCCTATCGGCAGGCCCACTGGTCCATCTGCCTATTTTCAGCCGTTCTTTTCTCTTTTGTGGATACCAATGGCTATGTTGAGATCCTCTGTTCTGCCTCGTTTGCCTGCGTACGCCGCTTATGCGCCGCTTTTGTTCGTCTGCCTGCCTACTCCTGCTGGTTGTAGGCGCCGCTACCTTGAACCTGCACTGCTCCTCGTCTGAACCCGCCTCCGAAACAGATGACCCATCCGAGGAGGCATCCGGGCCAGCCTATACGCTTCTGACGCACGCCAACGACACGTTGCATCTGCACCACCTGCAGACCGACGAACGGCACGCGCTGCAACCGGACGTTTCCGATGTGGTGCAGCACGAAGCTGCGCCCGCCCACAACGCCGTGGCCTTCACCTATGCCACGCCCGACTCGGTGCACCTGGCGCGCTATACCCTGGGCGATGAACGCATCGAACAGGTGGATGCACAGGCCGCTCCGGCCACCTATTCAATAGCCTGGCATCCCGAACGCGACGCCTTTGCCTACGGCGTGTACACCCCCACCGATGACGGGAACCGAGGCTCCGGCACCATTCGCATTGCCGAAGACGGCACCACCGAGCCCGTTGGATGTGGCGCCTCTACCGAAGTGCTGGCCTGGCTCTCAGATGCGCAACTCTCCGTTCGCAATGACGAGAACCTCTACCTCGTAGCGGCCGACGGCTGTGCCACCGAGGCCACCCTCGACATTCGCCGGCATCACCACATGCAGTATGACGCCTCGCGCACCCGGCTGGCCTATATCTACCGGCAGCTCGAATACGACCGCTCATCCAATGCCTACGAGCCCGATTCCAGCCTGTACGTAAGCAGCGCCGATGGTACACAGGAAACGCGCCTCTTTGGCAACGACCGGGCTCCGCGTCATGCCACCTGGGCACCCGAAGGCGCCGAACTGGCCGTAAGCGTTCGCGAAGAGAACGCCCGGCGCATCGTAATCTCCGACACCGAATCCGAAGAAACCACGTTCCTTATCCCGCCCGCCAACGCCCCCGAAGGCGCCCAGCAACACCCGCACTGGTCGCCCACCGGCGATGCCGTCGCCTTCACACTGGCCACCAACGACCGCCTGCAAGCCGCCGTCCACCAGGCCGGATCCACCGAACTGCTTCAACCCACCACCGGCCCCGCCTGGGGCTGGGTCGATGATCAAACGCTCGTCGTGCCAACCAACGACGGACTCACCCTCCTCGACTTGAACGGATCGCCGCTCCACACGCTGCCCGAGGAAACCACACTCGTTGGCGCCTGGCCCGCCGATGCTGCCAACAACCAAGAGTAGTGCTGTGTCACAGGTCATGCGAAGCGCACGCGGCCGATACGTCAGATGCTTACGCACATGCTGGGCCTGCTCAGCCATCCGCTCAACAGAAAGGAACATCCAGTACAAAGGCTACGCGCATGAAAGATACGGGGCAGGCGCATCCAGACGATGCGTGACTCCAGTATCGCGCAGAAGGATATGCCTTCTATTATCCATTCCTACCCTCGGGCTCTGGGGATTCCGCGCGTCCTCTCCAAAAGCAGTTCTTCTCACACACCCCAGAACACATAGATACCAAGCGCTGTGGCTACAGCCAGGATGAGCTGAAGCGGGGCCCCGATCCGAAAGAAGTCGCCAAAGGTATACCCGCCCGGACCATACACCATCAGGTTGGTCTGGTAGCCAATGGGGGTGAGCATCGCGGTGCTGGCAGCAAAGGTTACGGCCAACACAAACGAAAACGGATCGGCGTCGATGAGAAGGGCGGTGTCAACGGCGACGGGGAGCATGAGCACAACGCTCGCATTGTTGCTCACCACCTGGGTAATAAGCGCTGTAAACACATAAAACACAAACAGAAGGGCTAACCCTGGAAGCACATCGGCCATCTGCACGACGTACCCGGCCAGGTACTGCGCCCCGCCAGTTTCTTCCATAGCGGTACCCAGCGGGATCATCCCTGCCAGCAGAAAGATGACAGGCCAATCGACCGCATCGTATACTTCGTTGGGCCGCAGACATCCGGTGGCCACCATTGCAAGCATCCCCATGAGCGACGTCACGAGAATGGACAGCACGCCCGCTCCGGCCAGGCCCACGACGGCTAGGACAATCCCCAGTGCGATCGGCATCTTTGCGGCTCGAAACTTTGGCGGTTCCTCTTCTCGCGTGACGATAAAGCGCCGGTCCTGACTCAGCTGCTTAAACGCCTGGTCGGAGGCAAACACCAGCAACGAGTCGCCTCCGCGCAGCTTGAACTGCGGCAGATGGTCGTGCACCACCTCGCGCCCACGGCGAATGGCGAGCACGTTGGCTTCGTAGCGCTCCTCGAACCGCAGCGAGCCAATGGTTTCGCCCATGAGATCGGTATCGGGCAGCATGACGACTTCCACCAATCGGCGCGGCGCCTGCGGATCGACCTCGCGGCTATCGGTAAGTCCGGCGGTGGTGGGCGCAATGTGCAGACTTTCCTGATCCAACAATTCCAGCAACGTATTGCGGTCGGTCCGAATCATGAGGCGGTCATTGGCCCGCACCTCCTTCCGGGCCAGCGGCTGGGCAAACTTTTCGCCTTCCCGGACCAGGTGGATAATGTCGGCATCGAGGCTCAGCGCCCGCACGACCTCGCGCACGGTTTTTCCCTCCAAATCGGACCCTTCGCGCACCGAAACCTCGGTCAGATACTGGTCCATCTCAAAACCCTTGGCCAGATCCTCTTCCGGTTTGATGCGCTCGGGAATCAGATGGCGTGCCACAAAGAACAGGTAGAGAAAGCCGATCACCAGCAGGATAGCCCCCAGATGGGTGAACTCAAACATCGTAAACGACCGGTCGATGAGCCGCCCCGAAATGTCGCTGGCCAGCAGGTTCGTCGAGGTGCCAATCACGGTAAGCATCCCGCCAATCATAGAGATGAACGAGATGGGCATGAGATATTTCGAGGGCGAGGTCTTCGTCTTTTTCGCGATGTCGTTCGCCATCGGAATCATCATGGCGACCACCGGGGTGTTGTTGATCATGCCCGCTGCGCTCCCCGAGAGCCCCGTCAGCATCGCAAACTGCTTGGGCGAACTGTCTCCCCCCCACTCAACAAACTTATCGCCCAGCCACTGAATGAACCCGGTGCGCCGCACGCCCTCACTCAGGATAAACATGGCCAGCACCGTGATTGTAGCCGGGTTCGCAAACCCCATGAGCCCTTCCTGCGGACCGATCTGCGTCCACGGCTCCAACACGATAAGTGCAACCAGCACCCCCGTGGCTGTAATGTCGAGTGGCAACGCCTCGGTCACAAACAGCACGAGCGCTACGGCAATGATGCCAAAGACCACCAGCATATCCATATTCAACGCAAGCTCTGCTGCCGGAGCCTGCAACAAAAGCCCACTCATCTCAAACAAAGCGACCATGCACCAGGACCTGACTTAGCGGTAGAAGACAGAGAAGCCTATTCTGTAACATACGCATATTGCAACATAATGCGTATCCGAAATGCAGAGCGCAAAAATGTCGTTTCATCGTCAAGAACCTATTACGATTGCTGGCAATCGCGAGGGGGATCATGGCAGAGGCCGTCAACTTCTCATATCCATGCGGGTTAGGGCGTACGCGCTACACCGGCTCGCTCTCCCGTTTCGCTGAACTTCCCTCGCATGACCGTCAACGTCGTCCTGCCGCTTCCGCTCGATCAGGTGTTCTCGTACGCCGTGCCGCCTGCGCTGGAGGCCGATGCCCGGCCCGGCTGCCGCGTGCTGGTGCCGTTTCGCGGACGCCGCCTCACGGGCGTCATCACGGGCGAGGGCCCCGATCCCGACGACGTGGACTTCCGGCTCCGCCCCCTCAACGATGTGCTCGATGAGCGGCCGACCTGTCCGCCCGAACTGCTGCGCCTGACGCGCTGGATTGCCGATTATTACGTGTGCAGCTGGGGCGAGGCGCTGAAGGCGGCGCTGCCCGCCGGGTTCACGGTGCAGACCGAGCGGCGGCTGGCACTGGAGGAGGCGGAGGCCGCCGCCTGGCCCGACGATGACGACGCGCAGTCCGTGCGGCGCGACCTGGCGGAGCACGACTCGACTACGCTGAGTGCCATGCGGAAACGGCTGGGCCTATCGGTTTCGCTACAACGCATCCGAGACTGGGCCGATGCTGGACTGCTGCGACTGACGACCACCTTGAGCGATCCCTCTGTATCCGCCAAAACCGAAACTCACTTACAACTGGCGGGGCCGTTTCAATCCAGAAGTGCCGCCCGCGATGCTGCCGAGTCGCTGCGTGGCGACAAGCAGAAAGCTGTGATGCGCACGCTGGCCACCGCCCACGAACAGCGCCGCGCTCCCGTGCGGCAGGCCGACCTCGTGGATGCGCTCGATGCGCCGTACAGCACCATCCACAGCCTGGTGGAGAAGGGACTGGTGGAGCGCACCGAAGAGCGCGTGCATCGCTCGCCGTTGAGCGACCTGCCCCCGCCGGGCGATCCGCCCAACCACACGCTGCATGCGGCTCAGCAGGAGGCGCTGGATGCCCTCAAGGCGAAGATTGCCGACGCCTCCTACCATACGTTTCTGCTGCACGGCATCACCGGGAGCGGCAAAACGGAGGTGTACATCGCTGCGCTGAAGCAGGTGGTTGAGGCCGGACGCAGTGCGATTATTCTGGTGCCCGAGATTGCCCTCACGCCGCAGACGGTGCAGCGCTTTCGAGCGCACGTGGGCGATACGGTGGCGGTGCTGCACTCGCAGATGAGCGCGGGCGAGCGCTTCGACACGTGGCAGGCGCTGCGCGACGGACGCAAGCAGATCGTGATTGGCCCGCGCTCGGCGGTGCTGGCTCCGCTCGACAACCTGGGCCTCATTGTGGTGGATGAGGAGCACGAAGCCTCGTACAAGCAGTTCGATCCGGCCCCCCGCTACCACGCCCGCGACGTGGCCGTGATGCGCGCCCACATGAACGATGCCGTGTGCGTCTTGGGCTCGGCTACGCCCAGTCTGGAGAGCACCATGAACGCGCGGCGCGGCAAGTACACCCGCCTGTCGATGCCCGAGCGCGTGCCCACATCCGACGGCACCGTGGCGCAACTGCCCGAGGTGGAGATCCTCGACCTCACGAAGCAGCGCAAGAAGCATCAGCTGAACGGACCGCTGTCGGATCCGCTACTTGAGGCGATCCACACCCGGATCGACCGCGATGAGCAGGTGCTGCTGTTGCAAAACCGGCGGGGCTATGCACCCGTCATCGAGTGCGCCGACTGCGGCTGGGTGCCGCACTGCACCGACTGCTCCGTATCGCTCACCGAGCACAGCCACGGGCGCCAGTTGCGCTGCCACTACTGCGGCCACACCCGCCGCACGCCCTCGCACTGCCCGTCGTGCGGATCCGACGACCTGCAGCGCATTGGCACCGGCACGCAGCGCGTGGAGGAGACGCTGTCCCGCGAACTGCCCCAGGCCACGGTCCTGCGCATGGACCGCGACACCACCCGGCAGAAGGGCGCGCACCATGCACTGTTGAGTGCGTTCCGAGAGGAGGGCGACATCTTACTCGGCACGCAGATGATCGCGAAGGGCCTCGACTTTGCGCGGGTTACGCTGGTGGGCGTGGTGGATGCGGATGTGGGGATGCTCTTCCCGGACTTCCGTGCCGAAGAACGCACGTTTCAGCTCCTCACCCAGGTCGCAGGCCGCGCCGGACGTGCTGATCTCGCGGGCACGGTTATGCTGCAAACCCGCAACCCTGACCATGCGGCCCTCCAGTTTGCGCAGACGCACAACTACGACGCGTTCGCCGAGCACGCACTGGCTGAGCGCAAGGCCTTGCGGTATCCGCCGTTTGGCAACGTGGCTTCGGTCGAGTTTCGCGCGCCCAAGCAGGAAGATGCCGAGCACCTCGCCACACAATGGACGCGTGGCCTCCAGGAGCGCAGCGATGGCATTGACATTCTGGGACCGAATCCGGCGTTTATCCAGCGCGTGCAGCGCTACTTCCGATACCGCACCATCCTGAAGACCACCGCCGGACCTGGGGTCTTGCAACGCGCCCTCCGCCACGCCCGCGATGCCTATGGTAGTCCGCCCGCCAACCACTACGTATCGATTGACATGGATGCGCTGGATTTGTTGTGATACCAACTCCGCATGCTCCGTTGGGGATGAAGGTATGGAAGCGTGAATGGTCGGATGAACAACATGCTTTCTTCCACCCGTCCACCCATTCATCTCCACACGAGGCTGTAAACCAACTATCGAAGTAAATCCGATGCCCTGCCGAGAAGCTATACTGCAATGCTGCAGCCATATTTCGTATCATTGATGAATCTCCCAGACTTCTTCTGTAAACCGGCCCAGTAGATCACCCGGAACGTTAAAAAGCACTATTCTACCACCTCTTATTGGTTCAAATATCTGAGGAGCCATGAAGAACTCCTCATCGAGCCTAAATGCCAGATGCCTCCCTTCCGCGTCTCGAGTAACAGCCGTAAATTCCTGCTCAGTTTCGTCATCTACATGAACGACGAAACGATGTCTTCCAGAATTATCTGTCTCTACTGTAAGCTTTTGCACTTGGCTCGGCGCAATCGTCATCACGGAATCTCCTACCCAAAAGGCTTCCGAGGTACCATCAGGCCCCTCTATATTGATTGGGCTGTAATCAGACTGCTCCTCGGCACTTGCTTCATGGATGTGAATCGCAATATCCGAGGAGTCCGGATTGGAGGACATTGCATGTACGGGTTCCGGCAAGGACATAAGTAACATTGCAATAACAAAAGTATATACCATAATTAGATTAAAAATTTAGGCTCATGTTAAGTCTGTGGTGCGGCTTGCAGTCCACACATCCGCTGTAGGATATCTGGACTCACGTGGTCGTGGTTGAAGGCTAACTCAAACATTGCAATATACCCGGACAGGTAGTCTTTGTGTACGCCTCGAAACAGCCGAAGTCGGTTCCGTAAGCTGGTCCAAATGCCTTCGATTGTGTTCACATGCACCTCTCGAATTCCATCCCCGTCCCGGTCGGCCGCCCAACCAGTGGAGTGGTTGATCGCCATCCGTTCTCGCGGTTCCTCGTCATCTTCAAGCCAGAGATAGGAGCGGTTTTCATCGGTGTAAATGAGTGCCTTTTCACCAGTCTCTTCAGTAACGACCTCCTGGAGCGTTGCTGTTGTTGTGTCGGGGCAGACCTGGAAGCGGGCCGATCCGGTCTCACGACTGACCAGCCCGACAATCGGTACACAGTCATTGGCATACGTTCCTCGTCCGCGTTGCTTATTTGCCCTCTGACGGGGAGGATCATCGGGATCCAAGTGCGGATCTCCTTTTTTCCCCCGCAGCCGCAGAGATTTCTGCGGAGTACATTTCATCGACTTCAACTTCCTGATCCGAGGGTTCAGCTCCCTCTTCTGAATCCTCTTCTGGTCCTTCTGGACGTCTTTCAGAAAGCCCTTCAGGAAGCCTTTCAGGAAGCCCGACGCGTTCTCCGTTCTGAACCGCCTCTTGAATCCGATGGCGTCGCTTCAGCACGGACGGGTACGCCAAATCCATTTCATCGGTCAGCCATTTGGTCGGAATCCCCTTTGCAAATCCTCGAAGAAGCATCACAATGGTGGCGCAGTCGTACTGCGTCTTTGACCATACCGTACCGGTGAAGATGTTGAACACCGACCCACATTCCCGGCATCGGTAGTCCAACACCGGGGCCCGGCGGCGGTCGTGGGGAGCCTGGTCGTCAGGCAGGGCATGCCCGTTCGGACAGGACAGTCCCTCCGGGTGAAGCGACCGCTTCAGATACTGATAACACTCGTCCTCGCTCAGAAGCTCATCAATCGGGAAGCCAATCATTGTAGCGGGCAAAGCGCTTGTTCTTGGAAACACATCGATGAAAACACGTTGGCTATAGCCTTGCAAAGATCTAAGCCAAAATTGTTCAGCCGCGAGCTAACATGAGCCAAAATTTATTTATTGATTTTGCTCTACACATATTAAGTTATATTTTTTTAGGGTTGTTCTTTGGTAGTACTCGTCTAGTGTTTCACTGCCCAGGACACGTGCGGTACTGATGGCAACTGGCCTCAAAGACCACCGGGTATGCAAGTGGTCCCCGGCTATGGGCTGCGACCTTAGCTCGGTATCAGGGGCGGAGCGGGCATCCCGGACGGTTCTCAAGATACTCTAAACAGTCACCCTTAGGTGACAAGATAGGACGGATCGCCTGAAACCGATTAGCAATATGCACACTCATAGCATTTCTGGCCACACCCCTCAGCAAAGTAATACCAACCTCCGAATATCGAATAAACATCAGGTCCGATATACGAAACACACCCAAGGCAATAAAAACAACCACACCAAAATTGTATGCTTTCATAAGCATTGTTATATGCTATTCCAGGAGTAGGGCCAAAAGCACTACCAAAAGATTCATGATTATAATATGCGCAACATATAAACGAACTGTAATTCCAACCATACCCAGATTGAGGCTCTACATCTTGTCCACTGCTCATATTTTCGTCTAGTTGCAAGTCATCGCGACTAATACTTGCATTTGCCTCAATATCAAACTTAGTGTTCAGTCTGGGGTCCGAGCTAGAACGGTACCTTGTCTGCATCCTGACTTCATGAATAGCGAAAACTATTTTTTCTACTTTTTCAATATCGATATTTGACTTTAAGTTTTCTTTTAATTGATCAGCATCACTTTCAGATATATTTTGGAATGGTGGAATGTAAAAATTTTCCCCGTCGAGGGTAATATGAGTTTCTCCATTTGAGTTGTTAATTGTCATTTCAAACATGGTATTATCCGATTCGGAAGCATAGGTCACAGTACTTCCCTGCCGTTGAAAGAACACGCTATGCTTTTCTTCAGGGAAGAAATCCATAATGATTGAGGCCTCGGTCGTAGTGCTATCATTTCGTAACGAAAGAACCTCGCTGATGTGTTTTAAGCTGTCTACACTCGCGTTGGCACCCACTGGCTGTCTGACACTTTCAGATTGGCCAGGATGACGAGAATCATATTTTTCTTCAGAGCTGGTTAACGATTCTTGTTCACAAGCCACGAAAATGCTTGCAGCAAAAACAAGGCTCATCACCAAAAACGCTGAACTCAAAAAGTTCGCCAGTCGGCTGGATAAAGATGATTTGTTCATCGGTTTATGAGGATTAATTGATAGAGAATACGAAGAATGGGGAAGGGATACGTCTTCGGCACCGAGCAGACAGAAGCGCTGTCCATCCGGCCCCCCATGCCGATGGGTGTGGAATCAATGTCTGGAACGAAGTTTTGGACGCAAGGCGTAGGTTAAATCACTCTGGTAAACAAGCGCCTATGACACATCGAGCAACTGGTGACGGTCGGTGTCAGATCGCTGCTCCGAGGGCGATACAACACGCGGCGTCTCATCTTCCGAAACCAGCACGACCGCCGGGGTACGATCCACTCCGAGCGTGTGGTTGAACCACTCGGCGGTGTCGAGACGCGTTGGATACGGCGTAGCAAATTCGGAGAGATAGCGCCGGGCAGGCGTTGCACCGCGCTCCTTGAGTACATTGATCGCCTGCACCTGCTCATGCGAAGCCGCCAGTTCATGCCAGCGGTCCATCGCGACCCGATTGGTGTAGCAGTCATGCGGGCGATATACAAAAAAGACAATCTGATCAGTGCGCGGCGACCCCGTATTTCCAGCAGACGAGAGGGCGGCAGGCGACTTTACGGTTTCGTCTTCCATAACGAGAGGAAGGGCAGCCCACGATACATCGTCAACATGTATGGCGGGTGGTGCATCCCAGGTTGAGCCATCCGCGGAGTACCACCAGGCCAAAGCGGTTAGGGCCAACACCACACACCCGATGCCGACCTTGTGTAATGGGTGAAGCATAACGTGATTTGATTGTCGTGCCTTGATGCGCTTTTAACGTGAAACTCACTACCGGACAGTTTGTAATGAGCCCGGAGGGGGCACGGAAAACGCCACGTCTAC
>NZ_JAWOAR010000224.1:0-18008 GCF_046498435.1 Longimonas sp.
CAGCCCCATCTCTTCCCGAAAACTGGCGGCGGTAATGTGTTCAAAATCTTGATCACCGCGTGCCGGTTTGTACATAGAAATGGACGGTGACAGCAGCTGCTTGAAATCCTTGTCGGGCGACACGATAACGACCTCAGCGCCATCCTGCTCGGCATCGCGAGCGAGGGTGCCGATCACGTCGTCAGCCTCGACGCCCTCGACCTCGGCCACGGGAATGTCCATAGCGCGCACAATGGCTTTGATGCGCGGCAGGTTATCGAGCAGCTCGTCGGGGGGCGGATCGCGATGCGCTTTGTAGTCTTCGTAGATGTCTTCGCGGAAGGTGCCGTCTTGGCTGGGTACATCGAACACGACCGCAATGTGCTCCATCTCATGGTCGCTGATAAGCTTGAGCAGCGAGTTGGTGAAGCCGTAGGCTGCCGAGGTGTTTTCGCCCTTTGAGTTGATGAGCGGGCGCTTAATGAAGATGTAATGGGCGCGATAAGCAAGCGCCATCGCATCGATAAGATACAGCGTGGTGTCGTTGGTTTCGGCGTGGGCCATGCGCAGAGGGGGTGAGCTTGCAGGAGTGCGTAGGATAGCATGTCGTGTATGCTTCGCTGAAACCACGGTTCGGAAGCGTTCCCGTCCTTGTTCGGTGGCGCGACCTGATGCAAGTGTGCTCTCGCATTGCTAACGCGTCTTGTTTGAAGGATGCTTATGCCTTTACGTATGAAAAGCTGACCAACCTATGCATTTTGCGTCTGGATCGGTTGGGGATTGCGTGCGGTGGGCGAGGGCTTAGCATCCAGGTATCAGCATATTTAACCGATAGATAGCCTAATATTTGGTGAGTCGGCACATTTTATACGGCGGAGCATACAGTGCTGTGTGTCAAGTAAGCACACACCGGCTTAAAAATCACTTGCCCCTTCGTTCTCTATTGCGTACCCTTCCTATTACGTTTGTGCCAGAACAGGATTTTAGATGAAACAGGATAGTGAGGCGATAGCAATACGTGTCACGCGGTGCAGTCGCCTTTTCGTGTAGTCTCCACACGTGTCTTCTCTGCAATGGTACGCCCAGGCGCGGAGGCCGCTTTATGGTTCCTGCTGGTCATGTTTTTGTGTCGGTGCTGTCGAGTTGGCGCTGCCACGTATGCTAAAGAGTTGCCACGTATGCTAAAGATGAGTATGCCCACATAAGTATGCTGAAGAGTATGCCTCAAGCAGGCAAGCACAAATAGCGTGATGCGGTCGCGCTTGCCCCGAGCTTCAAGCCCACCGATACAGGCCGTTCCAGGTCCACAAGGCTCGGGTGTTCTCCTCCTCACTTTTGTAGTTGCCGAAGATTTCCTCCGTACGCAATGCTCCCAATTTCTGCCCACGGTACCACCTACCCCGGACGCCGCGAGGTGAACCAGGACGATATTCTGCAATTCTACCCGCATCCTGATGCCTTTTTCCTTGCCGTAGCCGACGGTATGGGCGGCACAGCGGGCGGGCAGATTGCCAGTCAGGCAGTGCTCAAGCGGGTTGAGGCATATCTCGAAGAGCGGTTTCAGTATCAGACTGAGCCGGAGGAGATGAAAGAGATCATGGCCGAAGTCTACGAAGAAGCCCAGGAAGCCATTCGTGCGGTGCTCAACGAGGAGCCCTCGTTACAAGGCATGGGCACAACCATGACCTGCGTGCTCGGGTTCAAAGATCGCTTCGTGGTGGGCAACATGGGCGACAGCCGGGTCTACTACCTGCATAACGGGCGTATGCGACAGGTCACGATTGATCACTCCTATCTCGAAGAGTTTCGGAAACAGGCCAATACCGAGGATTTGGACCCGAAGTTTGTGCGTCAGTACGGCCACATCATCAACAAAACACTGGATGGTGGGGATGACACGCCTGACTTTTTCCCGAAAGAGGACCCGTACTACCCGCTTTCGGATGGGGACGGATTTTTGCTCTGTTCTGATGGGCTTATTGTTGACAAGATGGATGAGCAGGAGCAACTGTTTGCATCATACATGGTCGGCACTTCCGATTTGCGTACCGCTGCCGAGTCGCTCGTGTCGCTGGCGTATCATGCCGGATCGACCGACAACATCTCGGTGGTGATGGCTGAAGTGGGGAGCATCAATCGTAACCTGGGTCGCGTGCGCACCTATGTCTTTCCACCGAGTCAAGAGGAAATGGCGTAGCCGTGCGTCTTCAAGCCGACACTGGTTTGAGATTGCCTCATAATCAGCAGACCTATGATTGGCAGACGTACCGATAGTTGATAGCCTTGCAATTGAATATAATGAGGCAGCTTGGTTTCTCCTCTTGCAACAAGCCCTTGGTTTACCTTCTGGCGCAATGTTCTTCCCGATATCATGTGTAAACGTTTCACAACGTACTTACTGATGCTCGCCCTTGTAGGAGGGAGCGTGCTGCTTTCTGTGCGTACAGCTTTTGCTTCGACTCCAGCCTCCTCGGCCTCGCGAGCAATGATGTGCGAGGATTTTGTTGAGGTACAGTTAGAAAACTTAGAGCAGTTGCTTGCCGAAAACAATCACGAACGGGCACTTAGCGTCGCCAATGTGACCGTGCAGCGCTGCCGCATTCCGCGTTCTGAAGAGGCGCTCGTAAACGTATACCAGTCGTGGCTTCAGTACGCTCAGAACAACGCCACAGGCCAGATTGCGGATGCGCTGGCGTCAGTAACCTCCAACGATAACGTGACGTCCAGCAACCTGAGTGCGTTACGTGGACCGATTACCTCTGGACTTGAGAAATGGGTGGGCCGCCTGGTAGATCAAGAATCGTTTTCGCGTGCTCATCGCTATTGCGGACAGTACCGCCGGCATAGCGATGACACATTTCGGCTTGATCATCTGTGTGGAGTATCGGCGTACCAGACCGAAAATCACGACGAAGCCATCGCCGCCTATGAGTCGATGATAAATGACTGGAACGACGACCAGTCGTATGTGCGCTGGGACGAGGCCGCTGAAGAGCTGAAGGAATTGTACATGATTACCACGGAGTTTGACGATGCCTTCGACATTGCCAAACGCCTGGCTATTCGCGACCCCACCCCAGAAAAGGTCCTGTCGAGCGTTATCACCGTGCGTGGCCAGATGCTGGCCCCGATTGCGCATCATGGCAATATCCTGTTTCGTGGCGTCACCTCCGACGAAATCACCAGCCACGTGCGGAGCGAGATGGAGCGCATCCGATTTCCGGACTTTGTTGCAGGCGTCTATCTGATGACGCGTGACGCCCGCTCGGATGTGATCTTTTATGATTCAGAGACGATCGCTCCACCCTCTACCACTGATTTGGAACGTCTTTCCGGAAACGTTACAATGCTTCAGTCCAGTGATGATCCTGACGAAGCGTGGCTTATTTCGCCTGTTGATGCGGGGTACTTTGTTGTGCAGTTTCAGTCGCGCACCTCGTCGGAAGAAAATGCGCTCCTTGAGGACCTATTGGCTGACATTCAAAACGACCGTCGTTGGGATCGGTTGGTTGACCAACAGCTCTCGCGGTCGTACGCTGCAACTGGAAGTGCCGTAGGTGCCCTCCTTGGTGGGGCTTACCTGGCCGGTGAACCTCTTGACAACTTTTCTTCGCTGTTTGAAGAAAGCACGGCGCTTCTCTATTTTGCAATCCAAGATGAAGATGGGTCCGTTATCCATGACGAACAGTTTTCGCGTGACAACTTAGAGTACGAACAGGATGTGTGGGAGCGGACGACTACCACCCCGGCGCTCTACCATCATGAAACGCGTTATGCGGGGCGTCGTGCTTATGAAGTCGTTTGGCCAAACTTCCAAGACGACGAGTGGGCAGGGGTTGTCCGTGTAGGCATTCGAAACAGATAACGCCTTTATACGCTAATGCCCCTTGTTAATGCCTTTTGCAGTGCCCCATGTGCCCGTGCTTCTGTCTCCCCACAACAGACCAGTGACTCAGCACGGATCCCTCCAGCCTGAGCGCACCCAATGAGGAAGCCACAGGGGGTAATATGCATTCCGATGGACGCTCACACAGGGGAGGCGTTTGCACACAATCCTGTACACAACCGAATGGTTGGGTTGCGTTATACCCTCAAGCAGCATTAATCTATGGGCATTGACCCCTTGCCCGCTGTTGATTATTGTGTAGCATACATTTGCTTACCCTCTTGCCAGGGCAGAGTCCCTTTTTAGTTCCACGTTTATTCTCTTACCTTTTCCCCCTTGTCCAATGAGATTTGTTTGGTTGGCAGTAGCCTTCCTGGCTTTCGTCGGTACCGCACCCGCTGGCGCGCAAACGTCTGTTGGTGATATTCTTGATAATCCAGGTCAGTACAACGACACGGAGGTTTCGGTAGAAGGAACCGTAGACCGTCTTGTTGGCGACGGCGGAAATTACATTCTGGAAGATGAAGATGAAAATGAGATCCGCATCCGATACTCGTCCAGCGAACCACCGGAAGAGGGGGAAGAACTCACTGTAGAGGGACTTGTCTCGATTAGCGCATTTGGACGCGAGCCGTTCATTACAGAAAACGCTCGTACGACCTCTGAAGGTGAGACTACCGAGACCGATCAGGCGGATCGTTCAATTGAGGGAGAAAGCAATCCCTTTACGATTGTCGGCATCATTGCTCTTATCATCACGCTTGCGATCATCGGTAGTGGATACTACCTGTGGAAACGGGAGGAAGAAGCTGAAAAACGCCGCGAAGAAGAGCGGAAGAAGGCAGAGAAAGAGGCCGAAGAGGCGGCGAAAGAGGCTGCAGAGGCACGTTCTGACGACTTGGGAGTGCAGGATACTGAACTGCAAGACGCTGAGGGCGAAAATCGTGCTCTGTTCCCAGATAGCAGTGAGGCCCCATCGCCAGACCAGCCGGCCCGTCGTATCAAGTCGGAGTCGAGTAGCTCCACTGCAAATAAGCCCGATAGCCCCGAAACCCTGAAGTTTAAGGCTCCCCCGAAAACCATGAAATTCATTCCAGGTAAACTGGTCATTATATCGGGTCCAGACAAGGGACGTGAGTTTCGCATTGCAGGATTCCCACGCGAGGAAGACGATGGCAATGTCGTCACGATTGGGCGGGCCGACGTGAAGGGCGAACGGGCGTTTGCACACATCCAGCTGGGCGACACCTACCGCACGGTCTCACGGATTCAAGCCGAGATCATCCAGAAAACCAGCAGCAATGAGGTGTACCTTCGCAACAAAAGTACGACCAACCCCACCCAGGTAAACAACGAAGAGGTGCCTTCGGAGGAGACCGTCGAGCTCCAAAACGAAGACACAATACAGATGGGCGAGCTGGTGCTTCAATACGAAGTGTAACTGCTCTTTCCTCCTCTTTTGCTTGAGCATTGCCCTGGTACTGTGCAGGGAGCCGCGTGCAGTCGCATCGCTGTGGCTTCCTGCATGGGGGCCTTTGCTTTTGCCTTCATGAGAGCCCCCGGCCCGTTCACGTTGCACGAACAGCGGCTTTTTTCCAACCACTCCTTCCTTCTATGTCCGACGCTACAAAGCGCTGCCCGTATTGTCACGAAGAAATTCTGGCCGCAGCGCGCAAATGCAAGCATTGCGGAGAGTGGCTGGAAGACCCCCCCACTACCACAACCAGTATCCGTAATCCTGAAACGCTGGTTCGTGAAGCGCTTAGCGAAAATTACGAAATCGAAAAAGAGCTCGGACGCGGGGGCATGGCCATCGTCTATAAGGCCAAACAGCGCAGTTTAGGGCGTGACATTGCTCTGAAGGTGCTTCCGCAAGGGGTGTCGCACGATAAAAAGATGCTGGAGCGCTTTCATCGCGAGGCCCGCTCTGCCGCCCAACTGAATCATCCTCACATCGTTACGATCATTGATGAGGGGGAGACCAACGGCGTCCACTTCATGGCCATGGAGTATCTGAGCGGACGCGACCTTCACGAGATTATTCAAGAGCAGGGTCGCTTACCCAGTGATGAAGCAGTTACGATCATTGCTCCTATCGCCGAGGCGCTGGCCTATGCTCATGAACAGGGCATGATCCACCGCGATGTAAAAGGCTCTAACGTCATGATTACTGACGTAGGGCGCCCTGTGCTCATGGATTTCGGGATCGCCTATGCCTCGTCTGAGGCCCGGCTAACGCAGACCGGTACGGTGCTCGGTACGCCCGAGTACATGAGCCCGGAGCAAGCTCGGGGCACCGAGGTAGAGGCGCGAAGCGACCTGTACAGCCTTGGCGTCGTGCTTTACGAGGCGCTTACCGGGAAACTGCCCCACTCGGGCGGCCACCCAATGAGTGTGGTATACAAGGTGCTGCATGAGCCCTACACCCCGCCCCGCGAGATTTATCCCGACATTCCGGAGTGGCTGGAGCAGGTCGTTGCAAAGTGCCTCATGAAAGAGGCCGAAGATCGCTTTGCTTCATGCCAGGTGCTGGCCGAGGCGCTTCGCAACCAGGATCCTGGCGAATACGTCGAGATCCCGTCGCCTTCCGAGAATGGCGAAGCCGAAGCGGGCCCCATTCGGCTTGGGGATGAGGAAGAAAGCAATCAGCCGGCTCAAACACAGATCTTTCAATCTAAAGATGGCTCCGAGGAAGACGCCGACGAAGCGGTTGCAAGCGATGAGACAACAGATCGCTCCAGCAGTTCGAGTGAGCCGCAGCGCCAGAACTTAAGTATCGTACGCAGCCTCGAAGGAACTGCCGACTGGGTAAACGCCGTCTCGTTCTCGCCCGATGGCCAGTTCGCGCTCGGTGGAGGCAACCACAACGAAGCAAAGGTCTGGGAGGTGGTGTCTGGTGATGAGGTCCAGACTATTTATGGACTCGATGGCCACCCCATTGCTATTGATCTGTCGTCGAATGGGGAAACGCTCCTCACGCTCAGCTCCGAAAGCACATTGCAACTGTGGGATCTGGAAACAGGCGACCAGCTGCACAACCTCGAAACCTCGCCCAACTCGGTGCTTACCGCCTGCTTCTCGCCCGATGGCAACCGCGTCCTTGGCGGCGCCGGCCAGGGCGGTACGCTGCGCATCTGGGACGTGAAGTCTGGAGAGCCGGAGTTCACTTTCGATACACACGAGGAGCCGGTCTTCTCCGCAGCCTTCTCCCCCGATGGCACACGCGTTGTTACCGGTACTGGCCAGGGGGCACTGCGCATCTGGGACGTGCAATCCGGCGGCCAAGTTATGGAACTTGATACCAGCGACTGGGATGCGGCTTATGTCTTCTCGGTTGCCTTCTCGCCCGACGGACGCTATGTGCTCTCGGGGAGCGATGATATGACTGCACGCCTTTGGGATGCCGATTCGGGCCAGCTTCTGCGCACCTTTGAGCGTCACGATGGGCTCGTCATCGCGGTGTCGTTCTCGCCCGACGGCCAGTTTGCCATCTCGGGCACCAGCAATCTCAATGTCTGCCTCTGGAAGGTCGATGATGGCAACCTCGGCTATCTGTTCAAAGGCGAAAGCGGCGAGGGCGTAAGCGCCGTCGACTTCTCGCCCGACGGGCGCTATGTGCTTTCGGGCACGAAGGAGCGCGGCATCCGCATGTGGACGCCGTGACGCTCCTCCTGCTCACATCGGCGCTCGCATGCTAATGAATTTTCCTGTGACTGAAAGAGGGACCGTCGGCGTTAGTCGAGTCGGTCCCTTGTCTATGAAATGGGGGCTCTGTATCCTAATGAACGCGGTGTGCGAGTTTTTGCGATCTATGTGGGACTGCTCCTATAAGGGAAAGAGATACGCCGTTATCGCTTTCACATCAGAACGCGTCACGAGGCTCCGCCTGTACGTGTTTAGCGCAGGAAGAAACAGGTGCAAACGCATCGCCCGAAGCCGCTCCCCTGGAGAGGGGAGCGATTTGGGGTTTGCTGCTTTACCTTACACCCCAACGTCATCCTGAGTCCCGACAGCCGTCGGGAGGAAGGATCTCAACGCCTACCTCGCACAGGTGGCACGCTCCCCGCATCTCCGACCCCTCCCTAATGGCTCGGGCTAAGGGAACCCTCGAATCGGATGCCTATGGCCTGTCCTGCACGGTTGGCACGAGCCGCCCCATACCAGGCGCTCCTTTGCAGACGCCCCTTTGCAGGCGTGGCGGCATTGCTTCCCAACAGGTCATCCTGAGATGCTTCACTGCGTTCAGCATGACGACAGAGGAGGGAGCGCCTCACAATGTCGAGCTGTTGTTCGCGCCCCCAAGTCATCCTGACGCCCTTGGTCAGAAGGATCACGCCTCGTCGCCTGGCACAACCAGCATGACCTACGGCCCCTCTGCCCCGCTCTAACCTGGCCTAAACACCGCTCGGCACAGGTTCGCAGGCTACACGTCGCTAAACACGTACTCCGCCTCATGACGCAGCCATTTAGGGGCACAACAGGCATGACCCTTCGGGCCCCTCTGCCCTGTTCTTATTGCAAGACCAGGACGCAATCGGGACTGCATGCGGGCCTCTCACAGGGCCATCATGCTTTGTCGTAGAGCAATGACCATCGTGAGACAAACCCGCACATGCCGTTACGGAAGCAATGACCGCTGCAATGTCGTTTTCCCCAGCGGCTCCCCGGCTATGGGTTTCCTTAGCCCGGGCGTTCATCGAAGCCCACTAAACAGATATTGCGTTACAGATATTGCGTTTGTCATGCATCCGTACGAATTGGGGAAGATGCGCGGATGGGGCTGCCGAGCCGTATGTTCAATGCGTTACACGGAACGCCTCCTTAACGGCGCGAAGCGGCAAGCGCAAGACCAAAGACCAGCGCCTGCGCCAAAATAATGGCCGCGCCGCTGGGCCAGTCCAGGTAGAACGAGGCGAAGAGGCCCGCCACGGCCGTGCTGGTACCTACGCCCATCGCGCCGAGTGTCATGGTGCGGAATGAGCGCGCGTGCAGCCGGGCGGTGGCAGCGGGCACCACCAGAAACGCAGCCACGAGAATCGCGCCGACCAGCTTCACCGCCGCCACCACGGTGATCGCAATGCAGGTGATGAGCAACAGGTCGTCGCGCTGCACGGGCACGCCATCGGCACGGGCCAGGGTGCGGTCGAACGTGGCGTAGGCCCAGCGTGGCCAGAGCGGCGCAAGCGCAGCGGTGCCTGCCACGAGCACGAGCAGCGTGATTACGTCGAACGACTCCACAGCCAAGATCGAGCCGAACAGATACGTAAACGCATCGGCGGTGTACTGCTGGCGATACGACAGCAGCACGACTCCAAGCGCAATGGCCACGGCGAAGAGAATCCCGATCGCGGTGTCATTTGTCAGCGGACCGCGATCGCTAATCCACGCGATGGCCCAGCCCACGCCCACCGTAAACGGTACCGCCACCCAGAACGGCTCGATGCCCAGGAGCAGGCCCAGGGCAATCCCACCAAAGGCGGCATGCGAAAGGCCCACGCCCAGAAAGCTCATGCGGCGCTGCACCACAAACGCGCCGTAGTAACTGGCCAGCGCGCCCAGGCACACGCCCACCACCAGCGCGCGCTGCATAAAAGGATACTGAAGCGCATCAATCATGAGGCGAACCTCCTTGCAGCATAGCGTGGGCGTGTCCGACGTGCCCAAAGGCTTCGCGGAGCGGGTCGGCGCCGAGCGCCTCTTGCGGCGGCCCGTAGCTGATGCAGCGTCCGTCGAGCAAGAGCACGTCGGTGGCGTGGTGGTAGGCGGCGTTCCAGTCGTGCGTGACCATCACGATAGTGGCGTCGTGGTCGGCCTGGTAGCGATCGAGCAGTTCGTAGAGGTCGGCAGCGCCGGTGGCATCTACGCCGGTGGCAGGCTCGTCGAGCAGCAGCAGTTCCGGTTCGTGCACCAGGCAGCGCGCCAGATACACGCGCTGGAGTTCGCCGCCCGAGAGGTCGCTCAGCATAGCCGTGGCCAGGTTGGCGGCCCCAACGGTCTCCAGCGCCGCACTGGCCTGTTCGGTGGCCGATTGCGTGCGCCAGAACGGCCAGGCGTGCGTGAGTCCGGAGCACACCAGGTCGAGCACCTCGGCGGGAAACGTGCGGTCGAGCGTCTTGACCTGTGGTACGTAGCCAATGCGAGGAGCATCGCGTCCTGGGGGATGCCCGAGCACCTGCACGGTGCCATCGGACGGCTCCACAAGTCCCAAGAGGGTATGCAGGAGCGTGGTTTTGCCTGCGCCGTTGGGACCGACCACCGCCACAAAGGCAGCGGCCTCCACGTTGAACGACACGTGTTCGATTACGCGCCGCCGCCCGCGATCCACCGAAAGGCGGTTAACCTGAATGACGGGCGCACGGGCCATAGCAAATCGATGAGCACAATGAGACATGCCCCTGCATCCAGGAGCCCGAACAGGAACAGGCTACGCCACAGCCGGAATGGTATCGCCGTCAGCCGTGCGCAAGGGATACTCGGCAGAAACATCGCCCTTGGCCATCTGGCGCAGCGTGCGGCGTAAGAGGCGGCGGCGAAAGGCGCTCAGGTGATCGGTGAAGAGGACGCCCTCCAGGTGGTCGTATTCGTGCTGCACCACGCGCGCCAACATATCGGTCATTTCGTAGGACTGCTCTTCGAAGTTGCGGTCGAGGTATTCCACCTGTACCCGTTCGGGGCGGCGTACGGGCTCGCGCACGTCGGGAATGGAGAGGCAGCCTTCTTCAAACTTGCCGGTGCTGTCGCTCTCCCACGTGATTTTGGGGTTGATGAACACCATCGGCTGCTCCGGGATGTCGAGCCCCTCTTTCTGCAAATCGCTGGCGATGGGCAGCAGATCCACTACAAAGATGCGTTCGGTGCGACCTACTTGCGGAGCCGCCAGCCCGAGCCCGTTGGCAGCACGCATTGTCTCAATCATGTTGCTGATGAGCGTTTGCACCGCCTCGGTGTTTTCGGTGACGGGCTCCGTCTCGCGCCGCAGCGCATCGTGGCCAAACACGTAGATGGGCAGAATCATGGAGCAAGCAAGGGCTGGTTGGTGGGCAAAACGCTGTTGCATTGTACCGGCGGTACGGTGCAGGGATTCGGGAGCCCGCCGCCGTACACGGGCTTACGAGCGCCCATAGTCGTCTTCGAGACGAATGATGTCATCTTCGATGCAGAGCCCGAGCTGCGTCTCGATGAAAACGAACGGGGCATCGGTTGGATTCGTGACGCGATGCACATCGCCAATGTCAATGAACACCGAATCGCCCACCTCCATCGTGATCACCTCGTCATTGAGCGTCACGTCGGCGCTGCCCTGCACGGCCACCCAGTGCTCCTGGCGGTGCTCATGCTTTTGCAGCGACAGGCGCTCACCCGGGTTCACCACAATGCGCTTTACGCGATAGCCCGGCTCGTTCAAGTACTCTTCCCAGCGTCCCCACGGACGGTCATCGGCATCCAGTAGCATACGGTAATCGGGTTGATAGTAAGAAAAGATGGAAGATATAGTATGCCCGATACCAACGGTACCACGCAAGCACTGCACGCGCTCTTTCTATGAAAATACAGCGGGGCCGCGCGTGCAGAAGCAAATCAACGGCGCTGCACCCCGTAATCGCAGCACTCCCATAGCCGGGGAACGTGTGCCGCCCCCTGTATCGGTTTGTCTTTCTCGTCGCGTGGCACAAAAAGCATGGCCTCCGGCCCCTCTGCCGCTGTCTTCTCACAGCCGCCCGATCCAGTCGCGCAGGCGCAGTTCCCACACCTTCCAGGCAGCCTCGCGCACGATGGCTTTGCTCATTTTGGACTGCCCCTCGCTGCGTTCGGTGAAGATGACGGGCACCTCCTGGATGCGAAACCCGGCGCGCCAGGTGCGAAAGTGCATCTCGACCTGAAACGCATATCCGTTCGAGCGCACGCGGTTGAAGTCGAGGTAGGCCGGCACGCGACGATGAAAGCACTTGAATCCCGCCGTAACATCTTTGATGGGCATCCGGGTGATGGCGCGCGTGTACATGCCAGCGCCATACGACAGCACCAGGCGCGGCAGCGGCCAATCGATCACGCGCACCCCGCCGATGTAGCGCGACCCGATAGCCAGATCGGTCTGGTCGGTAGCCACCGGCTCAATGAGGCGCGGCAGGTCATCCGGGTCGTGCGAGAGATCGGCATCCATCTCGCAGATGCAGGTGTAGTCGCGCTCCAGCGCAAACCGAAAGCCCGCCCGGTAGGCCGAACCCAGGCCCTGTTTGCCCGCACGCTCCAGTATAAAAATACGGTGAGGATGCGTAGTCTTTACCTCGCGCACCAGGTCGGCGGTGCCATCGGGCGAGCCGTCATCGATCACCAATACATGCACAGCATTGGGCAGCTCCATGACACGGCGAAGCAGCGACACAATGGTCGCGGATTCGTTATACGTAGGAACAAGAACCAGCGTGGGAGGCACAGAATGCAAATAGGTCAGGAAAAAGGGTGACGTGTAACGATACGAAGCGTAACAAATGGCTTAAGCGCGTACACACAACGTACAACGTACCGCACAAATTAGGCGATAAACCGCAGGTTGTACACACGCTTGCGCCAGGCGGTCCGCAACCGAAGCAGAAGTTCCCCACGAAGAACCATAAGAAACCGTTCCAATTCCGCCCTATACCGAAACTGTACGCCACGGCCTCACTTAAAAGGGCTGGTATATCCGGGGACCGCTTTCGGGTGGGCCGCCCCACGCTATCCATCATCCTGATATCCAACGATACGGTTATGGCATCGAGTAACGAGGTAGTAGACGAAAGCAACGCGCAAGACGCCACCGGCGATGCAGCTGCTGAGGACACGACGTCCGACGCTGCGTCTTCAGGCGATGGCGTCGCCGACGACGCGCCCAAAGGGCCGTGGACCGAGCAGTCGATCGTTATTCCCAGCGATCCAATTACGGAGGAGTACACCTTCGATACGTATCCGGCCGATGCGTATACGCACGACGACGTAGACGCCGACGCGGACGAGCTCATTGAGATGTTTCGGAGCATGACGCTGCAGCGCCGCTTTGAACAACGCTGCCGCCAGCAGTATCAGAAGCAGAACATCTCGGGCTTTCTGCACCTGTACATCGGCCAAGAAGCAGTTTCAACCGGATCGGTACATGCCATTCGGCTGGGCGAAGACTCGGTCATCACCGCGTACCGCGACCACGGCATGGGCCTGGCCATGGGCATGGAGCCTGGGCCGTCGATGGCCGAACTCTTCGGCAAAGGCACGGGCTCCTCGCGTGGGAAGGGCGGATCGATGCACTTCTTCGATAAGGAGCAGCGCCTGTTTGGCGGACACGGCATTGTGGGCGCGCATGTGCCGGTGGGTGCGGGCATTGCCTTTGCCCACACGTACCGCGGCGAAGACAACGTCTGCCTCTGCTTCCTGGGCGACGGTGCCGTGAACCAGGGCGCCTTCCACGAAGCGCTGAACCTGGCCTCCCTCTACGACCTGCCGCTGGTTACGATTATCGAGAACAACCAGTACGCCATGGGTACTGCGGTCGATCGTGCCTCCTCGGAGCCTGACCTTTTCAAGCAGGCCCTCTCGTACGACATGCCCGCTGCGCTCGTGAGCGGCATGGACGTGTTTAGCGTCAAGAAGGCGGTGCACGACCACGCCGAAATGGCGCGCCAGGGCCAGCCGTCGCTGCTGGAGATCCGCACGTACCGCTACCAGGGCCACTCGATCAGCGACCCCGCCGCGTATCGCAAAGAAGGCGAGCTCGACGAACGCAAGAGCGAAGATGCCATCGTGCGCCTGCAGCGCTACATCATCGCAAACGATATTGCCACCGAAGACGAACTCGATGCGATCGACGATGAGTTGAAGCAGACCGTGCTCGATGCCATCGACTTCGCTGAAGAGAGCGACTTCCCCGATGAGAGCGAGCTCTACGATCACGTGTATGCGCAGGACGACTACCGTTTCCTGAACTAACCTGCGCGTTTACACGCACGGGCGCCCCTGCCGCCCGCCTCCCCAACGATATTACGTACTGACTGACTGTTTCCTACCCGATGGCTGAACTGCAATTACGTGAAGCAATTCGCGCGGCAATGTCCGAAGAAATGCGCCGCGACGATAAGGTGTTCTTGATGGGCGAAGAGGTCGCCGAGTATAACGGCGCCTACAAAGTGAGCAAAGGCATGCTCGACGAGTTTGGCCCCGACCGCGTCATCGACACGCCAATTAGCGAACTGGGCTTTGCCGGGCTCGGCATCGGCGCGGCCATGAACGGCTTGCGCCCCATCATCGAGTTTATGACGTGGAATTTCTCGTTCGTGGCGTTCGACCAAGTCGTTAACAACGCCGCAAATATTCGCTACATGTCGGGCGGCCAGTTTGGCACGCCCATCGTCTTTCGCGGCCCTAACGGCGCCGCCGGGCAGCTTGCCGCTACGCACAGCAACTCGGTCGAGGCTATCTACGCCAACTTTCCAGGCCTCAAGGTCATATCCGTGTCGAACCCGGACGATGCCAAGGGCCTGCTCAAAAGCGCTGTGCGCGATGACGACCCGGTGCTCTTCCTGGAAAGCGAACTCATGTACGGCCTGAAGGGCGAGGTGTCGGACGAAGAAGACTACACGCTGCCCATTGGCAAGGCGCGCGTGGCGCGTACCGGAAGCGATGTGACCATCGTGGCACACAACAAGAGCTACCACCTCGCCATGAAGGCGGCCGAGGAGCTGGCCACGCAAGGCTACGAGGCCGAGGTCATCGACCCGCGCACCATTAAGCCGCTCGACATCGAAACGATTGTGGAGTCGGTCGTGAAGACAAACCGCCTCGTCATTGTCGACGAAAGCAATCCCTTCACCAGCTTTGCAAGCGAGGTATCGCAGCAGGTGCAGGAGCGCGCCTTCGACTATCTGGATGCGCCTGTGGCACGCGTCACCGCGGCCGATACCCCTTCGCCCTACGCGCCGAATCTCTACGAAGCCTACATGCCCAGCGTCGACGAAACCGTGACCGCCTGCCGCCAGGTGCTCTACGCCGACGCCTAAGTCCGGCCCCTCACGGGCTCCACAGCCTGCGCATCCCCATCCTGTTCTGCCGATACTCACCTGCTGCACAACATCAACTGTCTATGGCTATCAAAATTGAAATGCCCAAGCTGAGCGACACCATGGAGGAAGGGGTTCTTTCCGCCTGGCTCGTCGACGAGGGCGAAGCTGTTTCGGCGGGCGACATTCTCGCCCAGGTCGAAACCGATAAGGCAACAATGGACCTCGAAGCCTTCGACGACGGCATCCTCCTCAAAAAGATGATCGATGAGGGGGAGGCCGTCCCCATTGGCCAGACGATTGCTGTACTGGGCGAAGAAGACGAAGACATCTCCGATCTTACTGGAGATGCGGGCGGTTCCGACGACGCATCCGAAGCCGATGCCAGCTCCGATGCCGAGACGGCTTCGGCAGAGGCTGAGGCCTCGCAACCAGAACCTGCATCGCCTGAAACCGAAGCGCCCGCCAGCCCTGCCGGCGATGGCGAACTGGCCGAGCGCACCCCCGAGCCGGTTCCTGCTCCCACCGACGCAAGCGGAGAGCGCGTGAAAGCCTCGCCCCTGGCGCGCCGCGTAGCGCAAGAGCACAGCCTGGACCTGGGCACCGTAGCGGGCACCGGCCCGAACGGACGCATTGTCCGGAGCGACGTTGAGGCGGCGATTGAGCAGCGTGAAGCGGCTCCGGAACCGGCTCCCGAAACAGCCCCTGCCCCTTCTGGCGATGGCGCGCCCACACCGCAGCCCGCACCTGCCGAATCCGTCAAGATCGATGTGGGCTACGAGACCGAGTCCATCTCGCAGATGCGGAAAGCCATATCGCGACGCCTGGCGCAGAGCAAGTTCACGGCCCCGCACTTCTACCTCACGATCGACGTGGACATGGCCCGCGCTGCCGAGGTGCGCGCCGATCTCAACGAACGAGCTGAAGCGCAAGACCTGGCACGCATCTCGTACAACGACCTGATCACCAAGGCCTGCGCCCTGGCGCTGCGTGAGCACGACTACGTGAACGCGTCCTATCACGCCGACGAGGGCGAAATCCGCAAGTACGACGACGTGCACGTAGGCGTTGCGGTCGCCATTGACGAGGGGCTGATTACGCCCGTCATCCGCAATGCCGACCAGAAGGGCCTCACGCAGATTGCGGCCGAGACGCGCGAGCTGGCCACGAAAGCACGCGACCGTGAGCTCCAGCCCGAGGAGTACGAAGGCGCCACCTTCACCACGAGCAACCTCGGCATGTTCGGCATCGAAGAGTTCACGGCTATTCTGAATCCGCCGAACGCAGCTATTCTGGCAATTGGCGGCATTCGCGATGAGCCGGTGGTCGAAGACGGTGAGATTGTGCCCGGCAAGCGCATGAAGGTCACGCTCTCCTGCGATCACCGCGTGGTGGATGGGGCCGTGGGCGCGCAGTTCCTCGACACCGTGCGCGGCTACCTCGAAGACCCGATGACCATGCTGCTGTAACGCCGCCTATCATTCGAATCCACCCTGCGCCGCAGTGGAATCCCCCCGGATTCGGCTGCGGTGTTTTAATGCGCGTGTACTTGTATGCATGTCCTTATGCCGAATCCGGTTACGCCATTATGGGATGGCTCTTCTACAGAGCCGCAGATTTAGGTGCTGTTCTGGATGTTTCTTTCGTTCACCTGTTCGTTTTTCCACATACCAACGAAGCACGCAGAGCTGATGTGAGATCGTGCCAAACGGGCACCTCGAAATAGCTCAATATATTGACAGGTTCTGCATGAATACGAGGCAGAGCCTCTGAACGGCTGCGTCGCACGGCGGAGCCATGCGACGAGGTAGGTCGTAGTTACAGCAGGGAGCACCAACAGGCTGTGTACGAGAGTCGTGCTGACCGTGACATGGTCATCGGTTTCTTCGTATGTCCTTGCCTCCCGTACTCGTCGCGAGGCTCTGCCTCGTGACGCCCAAACCTGGAGGCTCTGCCTCCCCAAGTACCCAAACATCAGCGGCGCTTCAGCGAAAGTTAGCACGTGATGACAGTCCCATATTCACATTATAAGATATGCCCAAAACGCTTTTCGAGGACGTAGAATACAAGCTTCCCAATGTTGCAAAAGTGCCGCTGTATAGCCCGTTTCGGTACCCAGGTGGAAAGTCGCGATGGTACTTTTACATAAAGCAGTGGATACTCTCTACGCAGCCTTCGCTATTTGTTGAGCCTTTTGCAGGCGGTGCTCATGCAGGTCTTGCTGTTGCCATTGAGCCATGGGCGCAAGATATCGTTGACAATGTCGTCCTTGTCGAGTTGGATGCAAATGTAAGTGCCGTTTGGCAAACGATCTTTAGCAATGAGGTTGACTGGCTGCTCGACCGCATTCAGTCGTTTGAAATGTCGCATGCTGCAGCGAAAGAAGCCATCGAGGCCAAAGATCAATCGGTGCGTGAGCGGGCTTTTGCAATGATCATTCACAATCGTGTAAGTCGGGGAGGAATTACAGCCCCTGGAGCTGGATGGGTAAAGAAGGGAGAGAATGGAAAGGGACTTCATTCGCGTTGGTACGCCCAAACTCTCGTACAACGCATTCAGAAAATAGCCGCCGTGCGTGACCGAGTCACTTTTATAGAGGGAAACGCATTCGATGTGCTCCCCAATTATCTCGGACAGCAAGCGGCACTTTTCATTGACCCGCCGTATCCCAAGGCAGGCGGACGTTTATACGAGCACTCGGATGTGGACCATGAGGAAATCTTCCGACATGCAGCATCTGCTGAAGGAACAGCGCTCCTTACATACGACAACTCGGAGCACGTACATGCTCTCGTAGATGCGTATGGGTTCGATTCTGAAGAGCTTATTGTGTCCACGACCCATCATACGAGAAAAACGGAACTGCTTATTAGCAAAGATCTGACCTGGTTGCGGAGCATGGATCCGGCCATGTAGAAAGCAAATCTTATTGGTAGCACACCGCTTCTGCATTGTGCGCTATGTAATGTGGTCGTTTTGCGTTGGGGTATGCATTACTACAGAACATCAGATTTAGCGAGGACATCTGGATGTTTCTTTCGTTCACCTGTTCGTTTTTCCACATACCAACGAAGCACGCAGAGCTGATGTGAGATCGTGCCAAACGGGCACCTCGAAAT
>NZ_JAWOAR010000239.1:0-6493 GCF_046498435.1 Longimonas sp.
CTTTGCTATCGATGAGCTTACTGACCGCGAGATGGCCGTCTTTCAGATGCTGGGTGAAGGCTACAGCATCCAGGAGATTCAAGACCGTCTCAACCTGACGCGCAAGACGATCGAAACGTATCGCCGCCGCGCCAAAGAGAAGCTGGGCTTCGACACGGTATCTGAGCTACTGCAGTATGCCGTGCAGTGGACGTATGGGCAGGGAACCACGGATTCCCGAAGTAAGAAAAGTAATACGGAAGACGATACGGAATAGATCGCCAATTGGAACTGACCAGGTTGCGTGATGGTGTAAAACCGGATCAACATCCGGCGCATAGGTTCTGGTGCACATAGGCTGACATCTCCAACAGCATACAACGCCCTGCGGCTCTCTGGCCGTGGGGCGTTTTGCTGTGTATGGGCTATATATGGAATGGGGTGGGATATGCCGAAACGGTCTCTGCCGATCAGGGCGATGCAGTGTCGTGATCCCCAATCCGGTGGCAGCATTGTGGTGTCGCTTCTCTACGAGGCGCCGGATGTACTTCGTCAGTCGGCCTTCGGTCTCATGTAGGGATGGACTGTAGGGATGGACGGGTGGACGTTTTTTTCTCATTCCTCCTCCACACATCCATCTTCCACCCGTCCATCCCACCACACACCAATCATACATCAATGAAGATACCGAGCTGGAATAAAGCATACCCACCTTTCTCATAAGCCTATAAATATAGTGGGATGACACGCAGACAAGCCATAAGTATAAGATTCAACAGGGAAAACAGTTGGGTGCGGTCTGCGCTCGAAGTACCTCCACGATAGCGCGTGATGAACCGTGATGAGTCGTAGTGTGCGCCTATATTCGGGATATACCGATATACGGTATGCATCCGACGGATCTCTCACTCTCGTGCACAGGGCATGGCCTGCCGTAAGGCAATCCTCCCATCGAGTGGTGAGCCAGGAAGGTTTGGAACGGATGCGCCTCTTTCTGTCTGTTTTGGAGATCCCCATCCCCTATGAACACCAAACACGACACACCGTCTTCCGCCTCATCACGCTCTGATCGTACCAACGTATTTATCGTGGACGACCACCCGTCGGTACGAGAAGCAATCAGTGCCACCATCTCGCAACGCATTAACATGCGTGTAGCGGGCGAAGCCCAGTTGGGGGCCCAGGCACTGAAGCAGATGAAGCGCCGCGCTCCTGACGTGGCGATCGTCGATATCTCGCTCAAGGACATGCATGGGCTCGACCTGATTGAGCACATTCGCGATGCTCTCCCTGAAGTGCGCATTGTGGTGTACTCCATGTACGACGAATCGGTATACGCCGAGCGTGCGCTACGTGCAGGGGCGTCAGCCTACGTTATGAAAAACAAGCCGACGACCGACGTGGCCAATGCCATTGAGAGTGTGCATGGCGGCAACGTGTACCTAAGTCGCCGCATGTCATCGCGTATCTTGGGCAAAGTCATTCGCCAGCAAGACTACGAAGTCGGGTCGACCACCGAGCGGCTTACCGATCGCGAAATGACGGTCTTTCAGATGTTGGGCGAAGGCCAGACCGTGCGTGACATTGCGGAAACGCTCGAACTAAGCCGCAAGACCATCGAAACGTACCGCCGTCGCGCAAAAGAAAAGCTGGGCTTCGATACCGTGTCGGAGTTGCTGCAATACGCGGTGCAGTGGACGTACGGGCGCGAAGACCGAGGCCGCAGCGACGAGGGCACACTGCTCCCTTCTTCCCCGTCTCCGGTATCAGAATGAGGAGCGCTGCTGTGGGAAAAAGCGGCGCACGAAGCCGTCAAGGTTTAGCGCATGCCGCTGTCGCCTTTCGGGTGCGCCTGTACTCACAATGGCGCATCCTTTTGCGAAAGCCACAGCCAAAAGCGCATATCGGCTGTTCCACACCTCGGGTGGTAGGTGCGCTCTGATGATACAGTCTAACGCGCAATCCCGTCGTACTCTATGGGTGTGCAAGCAAGTTCGCTACCTGCATACGTTCTGTTCTGATCGTTCCTTATAAACAATTTCGCTTTCATGGATACGCCCACTCCTTCTCCCAACCGGCATCCTTTAGGCTCTTCCGCCGATGCCTCGGAGATTCCCGAAGAGCAGGGTGATGGGACCTTGCATGCGACCCCTGGCCTGTATGCTACCCAGATGCATACAGGAGGACCTGCACGCTGCCAGGCGCCAGCGCTGGTACACGACTGGCTGCCGGTGTACGCTGGGGCCGAGCGCGTGCTGGAGCAGATGATCCATGCGCTGCCTGAGTCTTCCGTCTACAGCCTCATCGACTACATTCCAGATGATCAGCGCGCGTTCTTGCAAGGGAAGTCCGTGCAGACCTCGTTTATCCAGTCGCTTCCGTTTTCTAAAAAGCTGTATCGCTACTACCTGCCCCTGGCTCCCTTTGCCATTGAGCAATTTGACTTGCGTGAGCACGATGTTATCGTTTCGTCGAGCTACGCTGTGGCCAAAGGCATCCTCACACGGTCTGACCAGCTCCACATTAGCTATGTGCATAGCCCCATGCGATATGCGTGGGATCTGTATCACGACTACCTGGAGCAGTCGAACCTGACGCGTGGAGTGCGCAGCCTGCTTGCTCGCATGCTCATGCACTACATGCGTCTCTACGACAGCGCCTCCGCCTCGCGGGTCGACGTCTATGTAGCCAACTCGCAGTATGTGGCGCGCCGCATCTGGAAAACCTACCGGCGACGGGCGCACGTGGTGTACCCCCCGGTGGATGTAGAAGCCTTTGGGTTGCAAACCGAGAAAGACGACTACTATCTCACGATGGCGCGCCTGGTGCCTTACAAACGGGTCGATCTGATTGTAGATGCCTTTGCGACCATGCCCGATAAGGAACTGATTGTGATCGGCGACGGCCCCGAACTGAACCGCTTGAAGGAGCAAGCTGGCCCCAATGTGACCCTGCTCGGACGTCAACCCGACGAGGCCGTGCAGTACTACATGCAGCATGCCCGTGCCTTCGTGTATGCCGCCGAGGAGGACTTCGGAATTGCGCCGGTTGAAGCACAGGCCTGTGGTACGCCCGTCATCGCTTATGGAGGTGGTGGAGTACTGGAGACGGTCGTGCCTGGCGAAACCGGTGTGCTCTATACTGACCAAACCGCTGCACACATTGCAAATGCAGTGGCTACCTTCGAATCGCAACGCGACTGCTTCGTCCCCGAACGCATTCGCGCTCACGCCGAACAGTTCAGCCCCGAACGCTTCCGTAGCGCCTTTCGCACGCTCATTGACACCGCCTATCAGGCCTTCCAAACGAGTGAGCCCTGGGCCGTGCGCGACGCACTGACCTCTTCTTTGCCTTCCACTTCGTAACCCAAAGTGACGATGGCTTCCATAGATACCAACCCCATGCTTTCTCCCCCGCTGGTTGCGCCGCCGGTAGCACGTAAACACGAGCGGCGCTCCACAGGAGCAGCATCTACAGCCACATCAGCGCACGCTGAAACGCACCCCTGGCGTATGAACGCGCTGCTCATGGCCGGCGACACACTGATACTTGGACTGCTGCTGTATGGACTCCATATCGCCAGTTTGTGGCTGATGCCACCGTTTGCACCAACAGTCATGGTCACCGCTCCGATTGTTATTGGAAGCATACTATCCGTCTACATAGTGAGGGGGTTCTACCGCATTCGTGTAATGCATCCGGTCGAAGAGCTGCGTGTCATGACAACGACGGTAGGTGGGCTGGCGGTCATGGCTTCAGGGCTGACCTATCTCACCGTGGGAGCCCCGGTTGCAGTCGCGTTGGTTGCGGGCACTGGGGCTGTGGCCATGGCTACGGTGCCACTGGCACGCATTATGGTGCGCATCATGGGCGCGCGCCTGCCATGGTGGGGCGTCCCAGCCGTTGTGGTTGGAGACCCCAACGAAACCGCACGCATCGTAGACACGATGAACCGCTGGCCCGAAATTGGGCTGCGCCCGGTAGCGGTGTGTGATGCACCACCGCCTTCGGGCGATACACACAGCACAGCCTCCCCCGAAGCCCTGCACTGGGCGCGTCAGCATCATGTGCCCTACGCAATCTTGGCCGAAGAAGGCATTGATCCCAAGCAACGCGCCCGGATGCTGGCGCACTACAGCCAGTTCTTTGAGCATGTGTTCTGTGTGCCCACAACCAAGGGCATGGTCGCTGCATGGACAACCACCTCGACCTGCGAAGGCCTCTACGGTTTTGGCGTGCGTCATCTACAGCACCAGCCCAGTGCACGTCTGCTGAAGCGAGCCATCGATGTAGTTGGGGCCGCCATACTGCTGATTGCACTGGCCCCGGTCTTTGCGGTGATCGCTGCCGCTATTCGGTACGACTCACCAGGGCCCGTTTTCTATCGGCAAGTGCGCATGGGCTACCAGGGCCGCACTTTTACAGTGCTCAAGTTTCGCACCATGTATACCGACGCCGACGCCCGCCTTGAAGACCTGCTGGCGGACAATCCGCGTCGCCGAGCCGAGTACGAGCAGTACCATAAGCTGCAAAACGACCCGCGTGTAACCTCCATCGGACAGTGGCTTCGTCGCTTTAGTCTCGACGAATTGCCGCAGTTGCTTAACGTGCTGCGGGACGACATGAGCCTGGTTGGGCCGCGCGCCTATATGCCTAAAGAACTCTTTCAGATGCGCGGCCTGAGCCGTGTGGTCCTGCAAACGCCGCCCGGCATTACTGGGCTGTGGCAGGTATCCGGCCGCAACGCCGTCAGCTTTAGCAACCGTGTCGACCTCGATGTGCACTACGTGCATAACTGGTCGCCATGGCTCGACCTCTACCTCTTAGCCCGCACACCTCCGGTCGTTTGCTCTGGTAGCGGTGCGCATTAAACCCTGTTTTCTGTACGTTTATATCCAACCCTGACCCCCCAGCTATGAACGAGAACGAACAACGCGCCCTTGACATCCGGCGGAAAAAGGTGGAGCAGATTGGACTCTCGCGGTCCAATAATAGCGATACCGAATCCAACGCAGTCGATTTAAACACGCTCTGGCACACCGTCAAGCGTGGCAAGTGGATCATCCTGGGCACCTGCCTGGCTATGGTAGCTGCTTTTGCCGGATACACATTCCTGGTTGCACCTGAGTACGAAGCGGCCTCTACGGTTCAGGTGGAAAAGCCGAATCAAACACAAACCGTACGCTTCGACATTCAGCCTGAGCTGGCGAACGAGATTGGCATTCTGGCCAACTCCGGATCGCTGGCCATGCGTGTCGTAACAGAACTGCGCACGGTTGCCGACACAGCCAACACCCCCTTCCAGCTCTTTGAAGCTGTCGATGACGAATCGCCGACCGATGGCGATGCGATGGTGCGGCTCTTCGAGATGGTCGATTTTACAGCCGAATCGGAGCAGAACCTCATTCGTATTGTGGCTCGGAGTCAGTACCCCGAAGAAGCTGCCGCCATTGCCAATACCTATGCCGATGCCTATCGCTCCTACAGCCGCGAATCGGCTCGTGCCGGGGTAACGGCTGCGCGCGACTTCCTCGAAACCCAGCTGGAGCAGCGGCAAGAAGACATTAGCGAGGTCGAGAGCGAGTGGCAGCAGTTCGCACGGCGTCACGCTGTGGCCATTGACGGACAAGACGGCAATCGTGTGGCCAACGATTACGTCGAAATGATGGGACGGCGCGACCAACTGGAGTTCCAGTTGCAAGAAGAACAGCGCACGCTCGACATGCTCATTACCCAACTGGGGGAGGCCGAGGGAAGCTTCCGAGGCGATGTGGAGGGCGAGCAGTCGGTGCAGTCGATGCAGAATCGGATTACTGCGCTCGACCAGCAGATCGCTGACCTGGAAGCCCAGGCCGAGCCCTACTACATCAACAATCCTGACCTGCGCGGCAATGAGTCGCAAGTGCGTGAGCTAAGCCAGATCAAAACACAGATCGAGGGGCTGGAATCGCGCAAGGAGCGGCTCACCACCGAGCTGATTGAGCTGGCTTCCGACTCCTCGGTGCAGGTGGGGCAAGGCGCTGCGCTGGGCCGCCTCACAGAACTGCGCACGCGTATCGATGAGCAGGAGTCCACGGTGCGCCAGTTGCAGGGCCAGGTCGACCGGCTCAACGGACGCGTTGGGAATTATGAGGGGCGTATTGAGCAAATCCCGGAACAGACGGTACAGCGTGAACAGCTGGCCCGTCGCCTGGATCAGGCCGAGCAGTTCTATCAAGACATCGCTATGGGCTGCGGGTCAGGCGAGTCAACACATCGGGTGATTCACTCCAGCTTTTATGGTTCTGCACCAGCGTTGCCAGCTTGTGGGTGTTCTGTGCGTTGCCTGGTATGGTCGGAATCTGCTTCACGGTCTCTGCCTGGTCGGTATTTTGAGAGTGGTAAAGCACACATCCTGCCAACAAATAAATAATGTTTAAAAACATTGAAGTATGGGCGATAATTAAAAGTATTATTAATGAATCAATGTAACCTTGGCGTGTGTGCGCCAAAAATCTGGCAAGATCGTTCCGCC
>NZ_JAWOAR010000314.1:0-8102 GCF_046498435.1 Longimonas sp.
GGCGTACAGTAGTTTGGTAGCGGATGTTTAGGTCGCTGTTTGTTTGCAGCTGGTTTTGGGTGGCCCGCCGTGCCAGTCCGCCACCGAGTGCCGGAGCCGAAGTACCGCGCGGAATGAAGGCCGTTGCGCTCTGTGTGAAGGCGTCGAGCCCAAGCAGGTAGTCAATGTTGAGTCCGTCGAGCGGAGTGAGCGAAAGCGACGTGCTACCGCGAAAGCGCTCGGTTTCTTGCGCAAAGTCGAAGCGCTCGCGCACCTCTATCGGATTAGCTAATACGCCTTGGTTCGGAAACTCATCCAATTCGTTAGCACGCGGATCGAAGGTGTTTGGGCCGAAGATGAAGCCCGTGAGCGCGCCGTAGTTGGCGTTGAGTCCGCCATTCGGCACTTCTTGCGAGGTGCTACGCGAGAATGCAGCTGTGCCCGAGACCGAGGCCCAGTCCGTCAGCGTCTGGTCGAGGCGGAGCCGCCCGTTGACCCGGCGGAAGTTCGTACCTTCGATGATGCCCTGGTTGGAGCGATGCGCGCCCGAGATGCTGTACTGGGTCGATTCGCTGCCCCCCGATACCGAAAGCGACTGTTCAGTGCCATAAGCGCGGTCGAAGATGAAGTCCTGCCAGTCCCACCGCTGCTCGCCGTCGGGGAGCGGGTCGCCAGCGTTATCTAAAAACTCACCCTGCTCGTTCTGTGCCTGGTTGACGGGCAAGGTGGAACGTACTGCATCCGTTTGAACGCGGGTCGTAAATGACACACGGGGCGCTCCAGGCTCGCCTTGCTTGGTAAAGATCTGCACCACGCCGTTGTTAGCGCGTGAACCATAGAGCGCTGCAGCAGCCGCGCCCTTCACGACCTCAATGCGTTCGATATTGTCTGGATTCAGATCAGCCAGCCGGTTTTGTGAACTCCCCCCCAGGTCAATAAGCTCGGGCGAGTCGTTGTTGATGATCACACCATCAACGATATAGAGCGGATCGGCATCGCCCAACACCGTGCTGGTACCGCGTAGCCGCACCGACATGCCGCCCGAGGGACTGCCGGAGTTCTGCTGCACCTGTGCGCCTGCAATCTTGCCCTGCAAGGCACGGTCAACCGAGCCGGCAGCGCTGTCTTCGATATCTTGCCCTTCAACGGTAGAAAGCGCGTTGCCCAGTTGGCGCCGTTCGGTAGGCACGCCGGTACCTGTTACCACGACCTCGTCTACGCCCAGCACATCCGGACGCAGGCGGACGGGCTCTACCGTAACGGCAGACTCCTCGTCCAGGGTGACCTCGCGTTCGATAGTCTGGTAGCCCACGAAGCGGTAGCGCAACGTGTAGGTGCCGGGGTCCAGCCGAGCCGTGAGCTCGTAGGCGCCCTCGGCATCGGTGGCAGCTCCGGCCGTAGTACCCGCTACCTGCACCGTAGCACCAGGCAGCGGGTCGCCCGTGGCGTCGTCGAGCACCTGGCCTGTAATCGTGTATTCAGATTGCTGAGCCCATCCCGGAAGGGCGCTCAATAGGCCGATAAGGACGAGTATGCTGAGGCGAGCACAGTATGACATAGGCACGATAGAGGACGATCGGACAGGCACGACTTTGGGCTTCATCCATTATACAAGTCAGCTGGGTACACACGCAAATGGCTGAATTTCCACGTGTTGGCGGTTTCATGGAAGGATGCACCACCTCCTCGCATCCTCCTGTCTTTTCTATACCGAGGAGGCGATTGGCTCCGAAGTAGCCAGACTTACACCGACAAGCGCGACGGCGGTGGCGGGCCATACCAGAATGGGAAACAGATCGGGAGCCATGGTGAGGTTTAGCACGGTGCTGGCCAACCCAACGACTACGCCAGCAAGCAGACCTGCATCCGTGGTGCGCGACCACAGCAGGTCCATCATTAGGGGAAGGCCGAGCGTAGCCCCCAGTCCGACAAATGCAAACTCGATGATGTCGAAGATCGTGCCCGGTCGAAGCAGTGCCATAGCAATGCCTCCTGCCGCCAGCAGCACGACAATACTTCGGCTTAGGCGGATGAGCACGGCTTGCGATACGTGCGGACGCCAGGTCGAATACCCCCGCGTCAGATCAGCGGCAGCGACAAGCATCATGGAGTCGGAGGTCGACAGAATTGCCCCAATGATACCGGCCAACAGCAGCCCGCCCAGCCAGCCGGGCACCAGGTCGGCCAGCGCAATCAGCGCGACGGACTCCGGATCGGTGGCGGCGCTATACAACACGCGTCCGGCCAGCCCGATGAGGAGCGGCACCGTCAGCCGTATGGCCTGAAACGCGATCGCAATGAGCGCAGCCTTCGGCAGCAGATCGGTAGAGCGAATCGCCTGAAAGCGCATCAGGCTGTGGGGCTGCCCAATAGCGCCAAACGCAAACGTAATCCACGACAGTATGCTAATGAGCAGCGCCGTGCCTTCGAATCCACCCGAAAGCTGAAGCAATGTGGGATCGATGTCCTGGACCTCTCCCAGGAAGGCGGTCCAGCCCCCAATCGCTGCGATGGCTGCAATGGGGAGAACCACAACCGCCAGCAGCACCAGCACGCCCTGCAACACATCGGTCCACACCGAGGCATTAAATCCGCCCAGCGTGGTGTAGACCGCAACCGCCCCGCCCCCGACAAGCACCGACGCGGCGTATTGCAGGCCGAGGGCGGTGTCGAGGGCCTCGCCCACAGCTATGAGTTGCGCGCCCACGTACGCCCCCATAAACACAAGGATGGCGAGAGTACCCACCGCTCGAATAGCACGGCGAACGCCCGTGCGGCGGACCGTACGCGCCAAGTGGTCTACCACGGTGTGGCTGTCCAACGCCTCGGATGCTTCACGAAAGGGGGGAGCCACTTTGTAGTACAGCAACCCGACCACTCCCAGCATAGCAATAGAGAACCAGAGGCCGTGAACCCCGGTCGAAAATCCGACCCCGACCCACGCAAAGAATGTCCACCCGCTGGCAACCGAGGCGACCTCTGAGAGCGCCATAGGGCCTGCCTCCACCGAGCGCCCTGCCAGCATGTAATCCACCAGCATACGCGTGTCGGCTGTGCGATAGAAATATGCCCCAATCCCCACAAGCAGCACGACAAAAGCTCCAAATGTAATCGTCAGGCTCCAGTCCATAGCATTCGAATTGATGAGCGGGCAAACAGCCGAGGCGGGCGTACGTAGCATAGCTAATGAAGTACCGCAGGTGCAAGCCCCACTCCAACGCCCGGAAACAGTCTTTTTGTGCGATTAATGGTTTTGTCACATGCACAATGAACCATTTCGCGGGACGTCTGTACAGGGAAGCGTAACAACATTTTTAACTACATCACAGTTGGCCTTTATCGTCGGGCTTAAGGCGTTTGCCTTCCTCCCTTCGACAGCGAACCGTGAGTCAACCAACACACCTATATGCAAGACGGAACAGTTAAGTGGTTCAGTAGCGAAAAAGGCTACGGCTTTATCGAGCGCCACGACGGAAGCGAAGACGTATTTGTTCATCACAGCGAAGTCTCCGGCGAGGACCTCCGGGATGGTGAGCAAGTGGAATTTGAAGTGGAGGAAACTCCGAAGGGACTCAGCGCGGTTAACGTGCAGCGTCTCCATGGCGTACGTTAAATGGCGTGGCAACACCCCATTTTGTACCAGGAAAAAGGCCCTGTCGCTTCGGCGGGGTCTTTTTCTCGTTTAGAGGGCGCTTATACGACACGTGACGTTCACTTCCTCAAAAAAACCATTTCCCGCATGTCCCTGCATGCAAAACGGAGCAGGCCCTCCAACCGCGTGACTTGCGATGCTCCATTTCGCTTCGCATGACGTTCGTTCATCATGACGATAGAGGACAGCCTGTGGAGAAATCCCGTCGTGTACACGCTATCACGTAACGTCTGCCCCTACCAAAAAAGAATGGCTGGAGCATGCAATACAGACAGCGATCCAGGAGGCATTGACTTCATGCTGTACTATGCTGTATCTTGCTTTGGTACGCGGTTATGTACAACTCTGTACAGCGCCCGAACAAATTGCGTGAACGAGTTACACGGCCTGCCGCGTTGTTAATTAGGACAGTGAAAGTAGGACAGTGAAAGTAGGACAGTGAAAGTGCGTAACCTGGTCATCCGTGACGATTTTTTTTGAGAAGAGCGTGGTACCCCGAAGGAGATCCCGGACCTCCTCCCGACTCCTGTCGGGATACGTCCGAGATGACTTTGGGGGGGAGGACGGTGGTCAATGCGAGAACAATTACTTTCACCTCAGCGCCTTCCTTCCAACCCGTCATCCTGGACAAGCGATTCCGACAGCGGTCGGAAGAGCGCGATCCAGAAATGAGCGGAGCGAATTCACATCGTAATCCAGAGCAAGGCATCAGCCTCTCGTTGCAAAGACATACCTGCTAAGGTACTTTTTGGGATCCACTTAAGCTATCCCACCGACCTGCTAAGATCCATCTGCTCATGAGCACCGCTTCTACTTTTGCGTTTGTCCCCGAGGCGTGGGAGGCCCTACGCGCTGAGGCTATGCGGGCCGAGCAAACCGTAGCGGTTCATCCCGATGTAGCGCGGTGGCGGGCCTACCGTGCGCTCGACATGGTGTTAGCTACTATTGAAGCCTATGAGGGCTTCCCCCCACAGCATCGTCCGCTGGCCGAGCGACTCACGCACAAAACATTTGTGCAGTGGCTCAACATGCACCCTGCCCCCGTCAAGATGTGGATGCACCGCATCCGCCAGGCCGGTATGGTAGGCGCTCATGTGGATAGCGAGTGGACCCGCTCGGTCGAAGATGCCTGCCGCGTCATTGAAACCCTGCACAAGCTGCTCTGGTGGCTGGTCGATACCTATGACAGTGTGCCCGCTGCCCGGCGTCCATCAATTACGTGGGGCGATCTGGACAGGCCTACCTCTGGTACCATCACAGAGGCTGATGCGCAACCCGCTACAACCCCTTCAGCGTCCCATGCCTCGACCCACCACGACGATGAATCGGCGCGAGCCTCGTTGCCGCCTCCCAATGTGACCAATGACACCGTGCGCGCGTGGCTGAGGCAGGTCCGGTCGGCTCCCTTGCCTACGGACACCTCCCAGCAGGCAGCAGCCCGCTTGCTTAAGCATATCCACACCACCAACGAAACCCTCCTCAGCCACCTATCCCCTGATGCCTGACGATGCTTCGCCGCCCGACGCTCCCGAACCGGCTCCCGACGCCAACGAACCCCTCGACTTTGCCGAGGCGGCCGAGACGCTGGTCGCGCTGCAAGAGCAGTTGGGCCGCTTCGAACACCTGACACGCACCCTCGGCGAGGTGGCCGACTCAGGCTCTGAACTCGCCGAGGCCTCCGAAGCACTGGCTCAGGCCCAACAGCGCCTGGCCGAGCAGACCAAAGAGCCATCTGATATCAACGCCAGCGTAGCGCAGTCGGTAGCGGCGCTGCATGAGTCGGTACGCTCGCTCAACGCGGGCATGCAAGACATCATGGACGAGGTCGGCGCACAGGGCGAATCCAGCAGCACGCGGCGGCGCTCCCAAGGCCACCCCTGGAACGCAGCTACATTCAGCATCCTTACCGGCCTCGCTCTCATTTTAATTGTGGTGATCGTGCAGTGGCGCACGCTTGACCTGGACGCCCCCGACACGCAAACCCCTTCGAACCCCGAACCGCAGGAAACGACCGAGTCGGAGCCCGAAACGGTTGTCGAACAGGCCCTCTATCCGCATCACGACCCCATCATCCAGGTCGAAGATCTGCGCGTGCAAGTGCTCAACGGCGTAGGGCAGTCGGGACTCGCGTCGCAGTTTCAGGAGCAGATTGAAGAAGTCGGCGCTCAGGTGCCTGAAATTGGCAACCTCCCTACCGGCACCGCACCCGAAACAGTTATCTATCTGCACCGCAACGCCTTCGACATGGCCGAGATCATTGCCGATGAACTGGGCATCGACCGTCGCCAGATCCTCCCAGGACCGCCTGCTCACGACACGGCCGTAGATCTTACGCTTGTCATTGGACAGGATTATCAGACGCTGGAGTGATCAGGACAATCCACACAGCCTCGTGCGTTCTCATCTCCCAACGTCATCGTTCGGATGGAGCGACCTCAACATCCGCCTGCATGAGCGACAACCGGATGCAGAAGGTCCGTAGCGTGTTGGATGCGTTATCGCAAACTCGTTAGGGACCAATCAGGGAGTGAGGAGAAGACAGTGCACAATCTTTTGGCTCACGAGTGTTCGGGGGGACGCGTAGCATCGCTGCTTGATGCAGCAACGGTGTCTTCTTCCGAACTCCCCTGCTCCCCCAGCATAGCGCGGTGGGCCTCGTAGGTCGCATCGGAGCCCCCAGCGGCGTGGCGCACCTGCGCGCGCTGACGCGGCAGCAGCATATCTACACGGTCCACGGTGCCAAGCCATACGCGCAGCGCCCGCATGTTACGACGGATAGTTGCCTGCACCTGGGGGGGAAGTGCCAGTGTGAGCGTACCCTGCGGCGGCACCACAGCATCAACCTCATGCGTCCAGTCGTGCAGCGTCAGCCGGTCGATGTAGAACATGCGCGGGCCGCTGTTCTCAAAACACAGGTATTCGTCGTTCAGGTGGATGCCTTGATTCGGAAGACGCACATCGCCCAGGCGGTACGCATCCAGATCCAGCGGGGTGGCATGCGAAGTGTTGGCATACGCATCCAGAATCTCGATAAAATCGCTGGTATAGTCCTTCAGCCAGCCGCAGTAGCTCTGCATCGCGTCGGCAGGACCAGTGACTTCAACGACGACCTGCGAAAACAAGTGTCGCTCCAGCAGTGGGTCAAACGCGTTGCCACTATGCTGCACCACCTCGCTTGAGAGCGACTGTACTTGCGCATCGTGCCGCCCGATGAGCCCGCCTGCTGGGGTCCTCGCTTTGGCTACGCCGATGATCATTCCAACAGACTGCAGCAGGGCATCGCGCACCATGCCCATCCAGTTGCGCACCCACCGTCCAATCCGGCGCAGCAGACCCGGGTCTCGGGTGCGTTCGATGAGCGCATCGCGGCGCATCTTGTCGGAGGCGTTGAGCCCCTCCGGACAGCGATACAGCGCGTGCAGCGATGTGTATTGCTCTTTGTAGAAGAGCACAGAGCGCTCCAAGTGCCCCTCGGGGGCCACGACCGGGGCGGGATACGTAAGCTCCAGCCCCGTTGAGCGGATGTCGGCGGTGCCCCAGGTGGCCTCGTGGGATTGCGTTACGAGTGTAATCGGAAACGCATCAAACGCCTTCAAGCACCGATCGCGTCGCCGGGTCCGCAGCAGCGCCAGCGCCGTGGCCACGACCAAAATAACTACGATTGTGAGCAGCGTAGAACCATCCACAGGCACAGAGACAAAAAGACGGGGAGCGTTGTGGCAACGATCAATAACTCGGTAGCGTGGCTTCAGCTGGCGGCGGGCCTCATCGTTCGCAAACGGACAGTTAACGGTAGCCTTCGCCACGTTGCGCGTGCTCGTCCAGGCCGTTGTGCTCTGCTGAATCGTCGCCCGGCCTAACAGTTGCTGACTGCGAGCTTACTGCATCTAACCCCCACGCGGTCCATCGAGCACTCCTGCTACGTCAATCCTCATTTTGATGATCATTCTGAAAGTTTCCCTCAACGCTTCAGACCAACTCTGCATGCTCCGTTAGGGGTGGAGGGGTGGAGGGGTGGAGGGATGCAAGGATGGAAGCGCGAACGAGCGGATGAAAAGCATTCATTCATCTCCACACGAGTCTGAAGGGCGACTGCCAACGTACATCGGGTGTTGCTCATACTGCAACCGGATCTGGTATAATCGGGCATCTATCAAGCAAGCACAAAAACAGGGTTGCCCCCGTCAAACGGAGGCAACCCTGCGGTGGTGTTCAGCGCGTAAATGAGCCAGTCTGTGGTTAGAGGTTCGGATTGGGCTCGGTCTCGGACCGTGTGAGTTGCAGCCATTGTGCGGTCTGCTCACCACCGACCTCATCCTTCAGGTGCCACTCGACCACGTCCATCCGGCGCTGGTCGGGGAGACGATGTCCTGTCGCGAACAGCGTGCGGTCCCGCTCAACAGCGAGCCGCTCCATGTCGATATCGCTGAGGTCACTGAGGCCGAAGCTGGCTCGAACAGCATTCACCAGT
>NZ_JAWOAR010000346.1:0-3470 GCF_046498435.1 Longimonas sp.
TAGGCTGACCACAGGTGTTCAACCAGATTCATGGTGTAAGACGCCTCATCGCTGCGCATTCAGGAGCGCAACGATGAGGCGTCTTACACCATGAATCTGGTTGAACACCTGTGGTCAGCCTACTGGAGCGAGAACCTGTGGGATGAGGTTGAACGCATCAGCGAACGCCCGTAGTGCTCTGTCACACGTGATTCATGGGGTAACGTATGGACTCCTATTTTATAGTCATCCAGATCCTGAATCGAGTTCAGGACAGGCAAGGCGCCCCTGGCGCCGCTGATCCGGGATCTTTTGTGGACTTCCATGACAATCATTCGCCTAAGCTACCGAAACGTTGACCTTTAACAGAGCAGCAGGCGGCCGTGTAGGTGGTCTGTAGCCAGACCACAACCCGGGCCAAGCACCGGTGCTCACCCTGTGTGCCAGCGATACTGACGGCGGATGGTTGGGTCTTTAGTTCGCTTCATAATGGTGCCGCATTCCTGGCAGTAGAAGACGACCTCTTTCACAGGAGCCGAAATGCCGAGCATAAAGAAGAACCCGGCCCACAGGCTGTAGCGCGGCTCTGCAATCACGCGCGGGTGGTTTAGGTCGTACCCACAGTCGCATTCCGCACGCGTGGCCGTCTGTGATGCGGTTGCTGCGCTGGATGCAACATTCGCCTCTGTCGCCACTCGCTCTCGTTCCGCAATGCGCTCTTTGATGCGCTCCGGCTGCAAGAAATCGGGACGGGATACAGTGTCTTCCTCGGCCTCAGTATCAGCAAATACGTAGTAATCGGCAGACCAGCGTCCCGCACCGTACGCAAAAATTACCACGAGTAGAAACAGCACCAGTGCCGAGAACTCCAGCGACTGCCCGGCGGTGAGTAGTCCCTCTTGCACATGCACCAGCGCCACAGCTCCTATGAGGACCGGAATTTGAATCAGCGCGGCAAAGCGCGTCAGCAAACCAAACGCTAAGAGCGCTCCACCCAGCAGGTGTGCAAAGGTGATGTAGTGTACCAGCGCGGCCGAGGCCAGCGAGAAATCGGATAGATCTACGAGCGACGCGACCCCTTCTGCATGCGAGATAAAGAGCAAGCCCCGCACGAACAAACCAAAGCCCAAATAGATGCGAACCACGTCGATAACAGCATCAGGGTGGTCGCGTAACCAGGCAATCCATTCTTGTATGCGATTCATGCCAGCCGTTGGATTCCGTGAGCAGTAGGTTGAATATTTTGTGCATCGTTAAAGTCGCTTACCTGTTTTGTGTTACGATGACTTCGGCTTCGTTACGTGTATACGAACCCTGACCAATCACTCGTTACAGATTATGGACATACGGTGAATCAGGGGTAGTCTCTATCCGATCCCCCAAGGTCCTAAGGCTACCTGTTAGTGTTGTCTGTTGGTGTTGTCTGTTGGCGACTGTAGCTGCAATACGCCTATATCTGCAACCCAACGCCGTGCTGTGCTTACTACTCTCTGCGTATCCCTTTTACACGTTTAGCGCCTGATTGCTACCATGGATTATACGTCTCTCTTCTCCGACCGACCTGACACAGCACGCCTCTGGATCTATATTGCCCAGCATGATGTGTCGGCCGATACACAACGCGTTGTGCATGATGCCCTTGCGTCGTTCTTTGGGGCGTGGGATTCGCACGGCCGCCCGGTCTCCGCAGATATGGCATGGCGCGAGGATCGCTTTCTGTTCGTGACAGCCCATGTGGAAACAGAAGACGCATCGATCTCTGGATGTGCAACTGATGCGCTCGTGCATGCGGTTGATGAGGCCACCCAGAACCTGGCTTGGGCTCCTGCACTGTCGGTGTCGTACCGAGATGCCGAAGGCAGCGTGGCGGTGACGGATCGTACAACCTTTGCTCGTCTTGCCCGAGCTCACACGGTTGATTCAACCACGTCCGTGTTCGATCCCAGCCTGTCAACACTTGCTGATCTGCACAACGGCGCCTTCGAACAGCCGGCAGGCACAACCTGGCATGCTCGTGCTTTTCCGCTTGCCCATCCTGCATAACCCACCTACCGTCCGACTGCTATGTATCGTTTCCTTGCTCTGCTGGCTGGCTTGCTGTTGCTTATGCCGCTTTCGGCGGATGCACAGCGGTACATTGACCAGTTTGCAGTTTCTGATCTTCTGAACCAGCGTAACGAGAATCTCGATGCGCTCCCTGAGGTCTACTACGAATATTACGAGTTCGACGACCCCCGCAAAAACACAGTTATTGCCCGCGCCGCTATGTACAACGAGCTGGGTGAGGGGAATACAGAACTCGGGCGGAAACGAGCCCAGCTTGTCGAGCTCATCAACCGGACCTCGCTTGGGCAGCTGGCCCTCGGCGACACAGTGATCGTGCCTACCGAGTTCGAAATCGACTTTCGGGCCTATTCGCCGTTTCCGCGCTACTATCCGGGTGCACGTAACGAGGATAAGCTCTTCATCATCCACAAAGAGGTGCAGGCCTTTGCAGCCTACGAATACGGCGTACTGCAACGCTGGGGCGTCGTCAATACGGGCGATCCGGATGAGTATCCGACGCCTAACGGACGGTTTAACTTCAATTGGAAAGAAGAGTATCGCGTCTCCAGCTTGAGTCCGCCGGATGAAGAGTGGGAGATGTATTGGGTGTTCAACTTTCACAATGCACGGGGCATTCACATCCACCAGTATCCGATGCCCACGGGGGGGCCGACCAGCCGCGGCTGTGTGCGCATGATCGATGCGGATGCCGAGTGGGTCTATCACTGGGCCGATCCATGGGAAACGTCGACTGGGCGTACTGACGTTACTTCGAGCCAGGGCGTTCTTGAAGAGCCGGGCTCCATGGTGCTGGTGCTGGGCGACGACCCGGAAGGCAATCCCGACCTCTTCGAACACGGACGCCGCTACCCTATTCTGAAGCGCGTTACGCTTCCCCAGGACCCATACTCGGTAGAGCCTGGAACGCAGCAGCAGGAAATCACCGATCGTTGGCGCAGCGCACGGCGCTAAACGACCTTGCTCATCGACGGCTCAAGGCGCCCATCCCACCCTTCGACTACAACAAAAAAGAGGCCCCCATAGTCGGAGGGCCTCTTTTCTTGTTTGCCTCATTAGGTTTACCTCAGCAGAGAGGCAATATCTGGATGCGGTGTCTTACACCTGCTCCACCGGCTGGCGATACATGGTGTTTACGTAATCGATAACCATGCGCTTGGCGGAGAATGCGTGTGGAAGCCCGGTCATGGCCTCGCGCATGCGGTTGACCCACGCCGTTGGAATGCCGTCAGCGTTGCGTGTGTAGAACTCGGGTACGACCGAGGTTTCGAGCTGCGTGTACAGCGACTCGGCATCGCGGGCATCTTCTTTCTTCTGCCCTTCAGGACCGCGCGGTGCAAACGTGCCGGTAGGCTCCGGGCCAATGGCCCAGCCGTTCGTGTCGGTGTAGCCCTCGGGCCACCAGCCATCGAGGACCGAGAGGTTGA
>NZ_JAWOAR010000007.1:0-4313 GCF_046498435.1 Longimonas sp.
CAGTTCCCGCTGAAAGCTAAGGAGATGGTTCGACTCTCGGCTCCTTCGTCGCCTTTCGCTCACCATGACAGGCTTCGTTGAGGGGTGATTGCATGGCAAGCGTCAAAATGAGGATTGACAGGGCACTATGCTAACCCCAACAAAAAAAGCCCGCCCCGTGGGGCCGGCTTCGTTCCACTTCGGCGTACCAATGTGACTGGAGCGGGCTACGCAGGCAGTGCCTCGCGCATCGCCTCGGGCAGGGCAACGGGGCGACCTGTGGCAAAGTCAATCCACACGATGGAGGCCGAGCCCCGCGCCACCACCGCATCCGGGGCCGCTTCGGTGGTGATGCGGTAGTACGTCTGGATGCTGGAGCGCCCCGGGGCTCCGCTCAGCAGCGCCACCCGAACCGTTGCCGGATGCGTAAGCGGCTGCTTGTACGCACAGGCCGTGTGGGCCACCACCGGTCCGGTCTCGCCCTCCATCGAAGCACCGGGCAACGCGCGCAGCCACTCCACGCGTGTTTGCTCGAAGTAGCGAAAGAACTTCGTGTTGTTGACGTGCCGAAACGCATCCATGTCGCCCCAGCGCACCGGGAGCGTAGCGGTGTGCATAACAGCGGCGTTGTCGGGAATGGCAATGCGAGGACGCGGCATAGGCGCGGGATGTTGGGTGAGTGGGATGCCGAGTGCCAGTCTTAGTAGAGCGACGTATCAAACGCGCGGCGGTGAGCCTGCGTTGCCGGGTGCTCTGGTCCCAGCAGCGTAAAGAGCGCTACGCACGCCTTACGCGCTCCGTCATCATCAAGATCGCGGTCGGTGCGCACCACCTCGATGAACTGTTCGAGCGCGTCATCGAACCGCTCTTCGCGCAAGGCATTCAGGGCAGCCTGGTAGGTGGCGGCCGCCTCGGTATCGGGCAGGTCGGGGGTGTCGGTGAGCAGGCGGCTGAGCGTCTCGACCGCCTCGCGCTGCTGGCGCAGATCGGGCGCGGCTACGTCCAGCGAATCCACCAGCGACGCAGCGCGCTCTGGATCGTCGAACACGACGGCTGTAGCCAGAAGCAAGTCGGCTTCTGGCTCTTGCGTCTCACCGTCTACAATCGGCTCCAGCAATGCAACGGCATCCTCGCGCCGCCCCTCGTCAAGCGCAGTCTGAGCTTTTCCAATTGCTTTCTTCTCTGGGGTAGGCAGGTGTTCGTCGAGCCACTGCTCCACGGCATGACGCGGCAGCGCACCGGTAAACTCGGCAGTCACCGTACCATCTACAAACAGCTTTACAGCCGGAATGCCACGCACGCCGTACTGGCGGGCTACGTCGTTGTGCTCGTCTACGTTAAGCTTAACGAGCGTCCAGTCGTCGCGCTCAGCATCCAGCTGTTCGAGCGTAGGTCCGAGCTGCCGACATGGGCCGCACCACGGGGCCCAGAAGTCGACCAGTACCGGTTTTGTACGGCTGGCTTCGATCACGTCGGTTGCAAAATCAGTCGCCGTCGTCTCCATATCAGGAACAGATTGATGAATGAGAACGCATACAGTACGTGTAGTAACTACCACGCCAATGGCTCCCTTTTGCTTCCTGTTTTGGAGCGGTTTGGCAATTTCTCATCATGTCTCTCTCCTGTACGCCTGCCGAAATATGTCATTTACCAGCGCCGCCCCCCGCATCATCAACCACATGAACGAGGACCACGCCGATGCGCTGCGGCTGTACGTGCGTGCGTTCTCAGATGCCGTGCCCAACGGTCCCGTGCGCATGACCGGCATCAACGCCGATACGATGACGCTCCACCTCGCATCGTCCGATACAACCGTGCGCATCCCCTTTGACCCGCCCCTTGAAAGCGCCGATGATGCCCACATGCGCCTCGTGCAGATGGTTCAAGAGGCCCGTGCTACACTTGACGAGCAAAGCACGTCTCCGTCATGATTCCCCACATCGTTAAACGGATGCCGCACCCGGGTGCAACCGCATGCTGCGTACCCCGTTACCCAGCATGAAGGATGTGCAAACCCCAACGCACATTCCCCCGAATCCTACTTCCTTCTTCTGCTGTGCCTATGTGGTCCTGGATTCACACCCTTACCAGTTCCGGCGTGCCCGACGTATCGCCTGCCTCGGCGCGCAAACGCGTTGAGCGCGGCGCCACCTACCTCGACGGCGTCGATCCGCACTGGTACCGCGGCGTCGACCCCGTTACACTCGAACTTTCTGACGGATCGCACTGCGTACTCGGTCAGATGCATGGCGACTACCGCCTGGGGCTCGGCCGTGCGCATCTGCTGAACATGGGCTCGGGGCCGCGCGCCAGCCTCTCGCCCGTCGCCTACGGCTTTCAGGCTGCCGACACCGGCGATGCCGACATGGATGCCCACGACTACGACCTGCTCACGGCCGCCTGGGCCGAGGCCATCCGTGCGCGCCACGCCGCCGACACCGGCTCGCCCTTCGACGCCCCCGCGCCTGCTCTCTCTACCCGTGCCTAATCCGTCGGCTTGCCTGCTTTGTCCGTTTCGTTTTGGGGGATGCGCTGGAGCGCCGCGCTGATCGGAGGGCTTCTGCTGACTGGAATCGGGGGGAGCGCCTGCACGTCATCGGGGTCTTCGGAGGTCGAGGATGCGCCCGCTCCGTCATCGGTCGCAGAACCATCAGTCGCCGTGCCGGATAGCGCCCGCCTCTGGGCAGTGACGCTCGATGCCCGAGAGCCGCCCACCCCAGACGATCTGGACCGCATTGCCGCGCTGGGCACCACGCACCTCACGCTTATCCCGTTCGGCTTTCAACGCACTGCCGATACGCCCCGCATCCGCCTGAATACCGATGCCGGATGGTACAGCGAAAGCGATGCGGGCATCCGCACGCTGGCGCAGGAGGCCGCCGACCGCGACATGGGCCTTGTGCTCAAACCGCACCTCTGGCTCGGCAGCTACGACACCGACGGGCAAGAGCGCAACGCCATCGGGTTCGACACCGAGGCCGAGTGGACCGAGTGGGAGGCCGCCTACACGCGCTTCTTGGTGCACTATGCCCGCCTGGCCCGCGACGTAGAGGCCGATGTGCTGGTGGTGGGCACCGAACTGGCCCGCGCCGCACACGAGCGCCCCGACTTCTGGCGCGCACTCATCGACACGGTGCGTACCGTCTACGATGGCGATCTCACCTACGCCGCGAACTGGTACGATGAGTACGAGACCATTCCGTTCTGGGATGCGCTCGACTACATCGGCGTGCAGGCTTACTTCCCCCTCGCCGACGCCCAAAACCCCTCGACGAATGCTTTAGTGCAAGGCTGGGATACGCATGTCGAGGCTCTGAGCGAGGTCGCGGCCCGTGCCGAGCGGCCCGTGCTGTTTACCGAAGTCGGCTATCGCAGCGTGAAAACAGCCGCCGCCGAGCCGTGGGTCTGGCCCGACCGCAATGCCGACGATTCCAGCAGCCATGCTCCCGAACTGCAAGCGCGGCTCTACCAGGCGCTGTTTGCGCGCTTTCGTGACGTGCCATGGTTTGCAGGCGCCGTGCTATGGAAGTGGCACCCGGCCCACAGCGCCGATCGCCCGCAGGGCTTCACGCCCCAGGACAAGCCCGCCGAGGACGTCATCCGGCGCGGCTTTAGGCAGCAGGATAGCGGTGTCACTCCGTAGCCGGGCCCGGCTTACGCACGGTGGCGAATGTCTTGCACGCGCCGCACCAGCGAAATGATGAAGCCCACCGACAGCATGATGAAGCCAATCCACACCAGACTGATGAGAGGCTTCACCTGCGCCTGCACCACAACCCAGTCCTCGGGCATCACATCTACCCCATCAATCGCAAAGTTGGCGCGGCCCGACTCTACGTCCATTTCGATAAAGGCCAGCCGGATATCCCACGCTTCCACCTCCGCTTCCACGTAGCGCTCTTTGCGATCATTCGTGATCATGTAGATGGGCTTGAGCCGCTGCGTCTCGTTCGTCTCCAGATCCGTCATTTCCATGACTGCGCCTACGGCAAGCTGCACATCGTTGGGCACATCGGTGTCAGGCAGTTCCATGTCGAATCCCTTGAAGGCAATAGCGTACTCCCCATCGCCGATCACGGTTGAGTCGCCCCGTGCCAGTTGAAACTCGCCGCCCTCCGCATCGGGGTCGTCGTCGATGCCTGTTGCCTCGCGGGGCGTAACAGCCACAAACAGATCTTGCTCTACAAACTTCTTGACACCGGGATGCATGAACCACTGTCCATCATCAGACTCATACGCCTCGGGGCGTACCGTGTAGCTACGGCCTTTCGGAGACGACGAAACGAGGGAAACAGGTCCTACCATCACTGCGACGCCTCTCGGAAAAAGGGTAT
>NZ_JAWOAR010000081.1:0-4403 GCF_046498435.1 Longimonas sp.
AACTCAACTTACAGACGGCCTCGCGCTGAAAAACGACGTTATCTCTGACGCGGCCATCGTAGAGCAGCAGCACGGCGAGTTCCTCCCGGAACACGATGACCGGCGGATCGTTCTTGAGATTCTCGATGCTGGTTTGCTCGGTCTCGGCAGTCTTGGCCTGCCCCATCACAACTGGCAGGTGGATGTGCTCACGGTGCAAGCCGGGGCGTATCCCACGACCGACCCTGGCTTGCAGAAGGCAGTGCCGCCATCGGTGCGAGTCCACCGCACGCCCGCGCTCGACCCGTACGCGCTCTACGCCCGCCTGAAAGGCGCACGCAGCACAAAAGACGCCATCCCCGCCGGGTCGTTTGATCCGAATGCAGCCTCGTGGACCGAACGCCTGGCCCGCTGGATCCGCGCCAACATCTTCCTGCCCGATGCCCGAATCGGCTGGTGGCCCTTTGCCGTTGGGCGCGGGATACGTCTACTGCGCAGGCATCGCTACGATGCCATACTCACCAGCGGCGCGCCTCATTCCGTGCACTGCATCGGACACACGCTGCACCGGTTCAGCAGCACGCCGTGGGTGGCCGACCTGCACGACCCGTGGACCGACATCGGGTTCTACGACGAACTCCCGCACACTGATTTTGCCCGTCGTCTCGATGCTGCCCTGGAGCGCCGCGTGCTGCAGACCGCCACGCGCGTCACGACCGTGAGTCCGTCGTGGAAGCAGCTCTTTGCCTCTAAAGGCGCAACCGTGGGGCCGGTCGTGGAAAACGGCTTTGCCCCCGCAGACTTCCGCACGCTGGATGTCGCTGTTCGCCGCGACCGCTTCGTGATCTCGCACGTGGGCACGCTCTACGCCAACCGCAATCCGATGGCCCTGTGGGATGCGCTGGCTGTTCTTCAAAGCAGGGAGGCATTGCCCACCTTAGAGCTTCAACTCGTGGGCCGCGTGGCGCCTGTCGTGGAGCAGGCCCTGCGCGAGCGCGGACTCTGGCACTGCACGACCGTTGTGCCCTTCGTGCCCCACCGCACGGCGCTCCGCTACATGGCCGAAAGCGCGCTGCTGCTGCTCTGCATCGAACCGTTTCAGGTGGATGCGGGCATGATTACCAGCAAACTCTACGAATACCTGGCTACGGAGCGTCCCGTTATTGGCATCGGTCCGCCCAATGGCGATGCGGCGGCGCTCCTCCGCCAGCACAACGCCGGCACCATGGTGGCCCGCGACGACGCTCGCACCGCCGAGCAGATGCTTAAAACTCATCACGACGCCTGGATACGAGGAACCCCGGTGTCGGGCGCACAGCGCACCGCCCTCTCCACCCACACCCGTCCCCGACAGGCGCAGCGCATGGCCCGGGTGCTCAGTGCCATTGCCTCCTGACGTCCCGCACTGCCGGATATACCAGCAATCCCACGCCCTCCATCTTTCCATCCCTCCATCCCTCCCCCATGCCCATTGGAGCCCACGTATCCGTAGCCGGTGGCGTAGAGCACGCCGTAGACCGTCAGCGCACCATTGGCGGCACCTGCGGACAGATCTTCACGCACGCCCCGCAGATCTGGGCGCATACGTCCATTAGCGATGCGCAAGCCGAGGCGTTTCGCACCGCCACAGAAGCGCACCTTGATGGCGCCTGGCTCATCCACACGTCCTATCTGGTGAACCTGAGCACCCCCAAGCCCAACCTGCGCCGCAAGTCCATACAGTCGATGCAGCAGGAACTCGACACCGCTGCGCGGCTGGGTATCCCCTACGTGAACGTGCACGCTGGGGCCCATACCGGCGCAGGGGTAGAAGCGGGTCTCCAGAACGCAGTCTCCGCGCTCGATGCGCTCGACGTGCCGGAACGCGTGACCATCCTCATTGAAACGGATGCGGGCAGCGGCACCAAGCTCGGCGCCCGCTTTGAAGAACTGGCTCATCTGTTGCGCGAATCGACCCACGCGCTGGGCATCTGCCTCGACACCGCCCACGTTTTTGCTGCTGGATACGACCTATCGACTCCCGACGCTGTCGATGCTACAGTGCAGACCTTCGACGACGTGATCGGCCTGGCGCATCTGCACGCAATCCACCTGAACGACTCCAAGCACGACTGCGGCACGCACCGCGACGAGCACGCGCACATTGGCGAGGGCTGCATCGGAATGGACGGGATGCAGCGCCTTGTCACACATCCAGCCCTGCGCGACCTGCCGTACGTGCTGGAGACGCCCAACACCGAGGCGTTTGGCCATGCCGACAACATCGAGCGCGTCCGCCAGATGCGCGCCTCCGCTTCGCCTTTACACTGACGCGTCGATGCGCGCCGTATGCCGTGTCGATCAGAGGTTAGGACGCTCGTTGCGATGCGCTGCCCCCGTTCTGGATCAGTTGCCCAGTGTCGTGCGGATGCGTTCGGCTTGCGCCCAGCCGCTATCCATAGCCAGCGCCACGCGGCCTTTGCCCACGCGGTAATCGCCGGCAAAGTAGAGGCCGACTTCATGGGCGGCGTCGAGCGGCGCTGCGGGGGCTGCCTCGGTAGGCGCGGCATAGCGCCAGCGGTGCGCATCGGTCCAGGCCAGTGGCTGAAGCGGCACGCCCAGCACGTCCGATGCCAGCGCGTGCACGGTGTCGATGTAGGCGGCGGGATCGTCGTCGACGCGCCCGGCAGTCCAGTCGGGACTCATCTGCGCGCTCACGACCGACTGCCCGCTGGGCACGCGGCCCGGTTTGTCATCTTCGATGCTCATCCAGGCAATGGGATGCGCGCGGTCGCTGTTTAAGAGCGCATGAAACGGCTCAGGACGCGGGAGCGGCGCGGCGAGTCCGAATACGTAGGCAAACTGCGGAGCGTACGTGGCCGCCTCCAAGGCTGCGATGCACTGCCGAATGTGCGTCTCGCTCTCTGCATCTGCCGAACTCTGTTGCAGAATAGCAGCGGTCTGCGGCGATGGCGGCGTGCACAACACTGCGTCGAACGGCCCCTGCGCCTCCCCCTGACTGGGATGCACGTGCCACGCCCCGTTTGTGCGCGCAAGGTGGTGGATGCGCGTGGTACGCTGTACCGACAGGTTGCCGTCTTCGACCAGCAGCTTGCCCAGCGTGTTGATGCCGTGCGCGTAGGTCCACCGCGGCGCAGCGTTCGACTCGGGATCGCCCGGCTCGCGATTTCCCGCCTTGTCGAACGTCCACACCGGCGGGTCGATGGTGGCCAGGGCGTCGTGGGGCAGCGTGTTGGTGAGCAACTGGCGAATGCGCTCGGGCGGACGCGTGATGTAGTTGGCCCCGAAGTCATACCGCACGGCGCCGTGACTGCGGGTGGCTGCGCGCCCGGTGTATCCGCGGCTTTTTTCGAACACCTGTACCTCGTATGGCGCGTTGCGCAGGCGCCAGGCCGCCGTGAGTCCGGCAGCGCCCGCCCCGATGATGGCAATCCGTTTCGTCATCTGCCTGTTTATGTATCTATGTGGTAGGAAAGCGAGCCCACGTTGAATCCTTCGTGCCAATGCGTGTGTTTAGGGGGATGCAACGCCCCGCAGCTCGGTTCAGCTGCGTCGTGATGTCCGTTTTCTTGCTGCTGTGTGCCGTATGCTTTTCCGTATTGTTCTGCTGTTTCTGCTGCTGCCTGCCATTGAGTTCATGCTCTTCATTCAGGTGGAGAAGCTCATCAACTTCTGGCCCACAGTGGGACTTATTCTTGTGACGGGTGTGGTGGGGGGCTATCTGGCCCGCCGGGAAGGGGCTTCGACATGGAAGAAGCTCAATGCACGCTTGAGTCAGGGCGGCTTGCCGGGCAACGAAATCGTAGACGGCGTGATCATTCTGGTGGCGGGTGCCCTGCTCGTTACGCCGGGTGTGCTGACGGATGTCGTGGGCTTTTTGGGGCTGGTGCCGCCCACGCGCCGCCTCATCCGTCGCTTTTTGGTGAAGCGCTTTAAGCACAAGCTGGAGACGGGCTCGATGAACGTGCAGTACGGCGTGGGTTTTGGAAGTGGAGGCTTTGCGGGTGGCTCGATGTCTGATTTCGGCCCCGAACGCCCCGATGGATTCGATCCGGATGACTCAGAAACGCCAGGTGAGCGCCCCACCCACTGGCAAGGATCGAGCCGCGAGGTCCCCGGGCATGCTGAGGAAGCCGACGATGCGTCCTCGGGATCCGAGCCACGCAATGGCGTCTAACACGAGCAGGCCAGCGCCTTGCAGGATGAGCGCGCTGCCATGCCCGCGCCACGCGGCAGCCTGATCTACGTTGTACGTGCTTGCCACGACCATGGCCGTGCCCACGCTGGCATAGCCTACGTTGAGTCCCAGATTGGCCAGCAAGATGTCGTGGTACCGGCGCTCCGCATTAATGGCACCGCGCCACGTGGTATGGCGGGCGTAAGACGGCGTTAACAACGGAATGTCAATATCAAATTCCATTTTC
>NZ_JAWOAR010000087.1:0-10750 GCF_046498435.1 Longimonas sp.
ATCGAGAACAACCGCAACATCTTGCCCACCGAATACTCCGAGGTGTCAATTGGGCGGCGGCTCTTCCGCGACGGCACGTCCGAGTACCTGATGAACGACACCACCTGCCGCCTGAAGGACATCACCAATCTGTTTATGGACACGGGCATGGGCGCGGATGCCTATTCGGTGATTGAGCTGAAGATGATCGACGAAATCGTGTCGGGAAGCAATGCGGACCGCCGCCGCATGTTTGAGGAGGCGGCGGGTATCACACGCTACAAGATGCGCCGCCGCCAGGCGCTGCGCAAGCTCGACAACACGCAAGACGACCTGGAGCGCATCCGCGACCTGACGGGCGAGATTGGCTCGCAGGTGAAACGCTTGAAGCGCCAGGCCGAAAAGGCGGCTGAGCACGAGGAGCTCACAGAGGAACTGCACGCACTGGAGCTGCAACTGGCGCAGAAGGAGCACGACCGCCTGCAGGCACAGCGCGCCTCGGTGGCCGCCGAGCAAGAGGCTGCGCAGATGCGCGCCGATACCGTCGAAGAAAAGCACGATGCCGCCGAAGACCGCCACGAAGCGCTGCGTCGCACCCTGAATGCGCAAGAGGAGGAACGCGATGCCCGCCGCGAGGCGCTGCAAGACCATCGCGCCCAGATTAGCGAGTGGGAGGCGGAGCTGCGCCTCCAAAACGAACGCCTGTCGCGCGCCCAAACAGACCGCAGCGAAGCGCAGTCCGCTCAGGAGCGCGACACCACGCGCCACCAAGAGGTGCGCAAGCGGATTCAGGAGGCCCAGGAGCAGCTGCAAGAGGCCCGCCCGGCCCGCAAGGACGCCGAACAGGCGCTGGACGAAGCGGCCGAACGCCGTGAGGCGGCTGAAGCGCGGGCCGAATCGCTCCGCAGTGATGTCGACGACGCCCGCCAGGCGCTCAACGCCCACGAAAAAGAGCAATCCGAGCGCCGCCGCACGCTCGACCGCCTTACGAACCGCCTTGACCTGCTCGAAGAGGCGCAGGAGCACGCCGCCGAGCAGAAGGAGCAGCTCGCCGACACCGCGTCCGACCGTGCGACCCAGACGCGCGAGGCCCGCGCCGCCATGAACACCGCCGAGGCCCGGCTGGGCGATGCCGAAGAAGAACTCGCCAGTGCCCGCACGCGCTACGACGCCGCCCGCGAGGCGCTCGAATCCGTCGAATCGGCCTACCAGGAGGCCCAGCGCCGCCGCGACGCCGCCGCCGCCGAAGTCGACCTGCTGCAAGGGCTCGTCTCCAGCTACGACGAGTTCTCCGACGCCGTGCAGCACCTGGCCACCGAAGGCCCGCTGCCCAACCTCCTGACCGTGGCCGACGTGCTCGGCTGCCACGATGAGTGGCGCGTGGCGTTGGATGCGGCGCTTGGCGCATGGGCCGAATGCATTGTGGTTCAGACGGATGCGGAGGCCCGCAACGCCATCCAGGCGCTGCGCCAGGACGAGGCAGGGCAGGCTACGTTCGTCGTGCTCGACCGCCTCCCCACGCCGCCCGCTGCCCCCAAAGCACCCGCCAGCACGCATGTTTTGCGCGATCAGGTGCGCGTTACCGATGACAGATACGCTGCCCTGGCCGATGTGCTGCTGCACAATTGTTTCGTGGCAGAAGACCTCGAATCGGCCCAAGAGGCCGCCGCCGATGCGTCCGACCCCGCCACGGTCTATGCGCCGACCGGCGAGTGGGCCAGCGCACATGGGCGGATGCGCGGGGGCAGTCGCCAGGAGCATGCCTCGCCAGTAGCCTCGCGGGTGGGGCGCCGCGAGCAACTGGCCGAGGCGGAGGCCGAATGGGAGGCGGCTCACGACCAGTGCGAAACCCTCAAGGCCGAACGCAACGGCGCCCGCGCCGACTTCGAGCAGGCCGAGGCCGATCTCGATGATGCGCGCACCGCAGTCAACGAGGCCCAGCGCGCCTACGACCGGGCCGAATCGCGGGTAGAACAGGCCACGCAGGAGCAAGACGATGCCGAGGCCCGCCGCGACGAGCTGGCCGATCGTATGGCCGAGCGCGCGGAAGAGCTAAGCGAACTCCGCACCGAAATCGACACAGTGCGCACGGCGGTGCAAGAGGCCGACGACACGCTGCAGGAGCTCCGCCGCACCCGCCAAGACGCGGAATCGGAGCTGGGGCGTGCGGCTGAGGCCGAGCGCGAAGCCGCCGAGGCCCACAACGAGGCGCAACTCGCCGCGGTGGAGGCCCGCAACCGCGTGCAGTCGCTGGAGCGCGAACTGGAGCGCCTGCAGGAGCAGCGCGACGAAATCGCTGAGCGCATGGAGGAACGCAGCACGCGCGCCGACGACCTGTCTACGGCCATTAGCGAAGCCCAAACCGCCCGGCAAGAAACCCAGCACAAACTGGAGCACGCCCGCAACGAACGTCAAGACTACCAGGAGGCCGTCGATGCGGCTGAATCTGCCGTACAGGAAACGCGCGAGCAGGTCAGCGAGGTCGAGCAAACGCTACGCACACTGCGCCAAGACCGCGAATCCGCCGTGCAGAAGGAGAACAAGGCGGCGGTGCGACGTGCGGAAATCGACACGCGGCTCGAAGAACTGCAGTCGGCCATTGCCGAGGACTTCGATCGCGACCTGGACGACGATCCGGTTGAATTGCCTGATGACTTCGATGTAGATGCAGCCCAGGATCGTGTGCGCTCCTTGCGTGGGAAGCGCAATCAGCTTGGCAACGTAAATCCGCTCGCCGTTGAGGAGTATGCCGAGACGAAAGACCGCCTCGACTTCCTCATGGAACAGCAAGAGGATCTGGAGAAGGCCGAAGACACGCTGCTCGAAACCATCAGCGAGATCAACACCAAGGCCTCTGAGCGTTTTGAAGAGACCTACACCTCCATCCGGGAGAGCTTTCAGAAGCTGTTCACTGACCTGTTCGGCGATGCTGCCAACGCCGACCTGGTGCTGGCCGATGCCGACGACCCGCTCGACGCGCCCATTGAGATCCACGCACAGCCCCCCGGCAAGCGGCCCAGTACGCTCGAACAGCTCTCCAGCGGCGAGAAAACGCTCACCGCTATTGCACTACTCTTCGCTATCTACCTGGTGAAGCCCAGCCCGTTCTGCATCTTAGACGAGGTCGACGCCCCGCTCGACGACACCAACGTAGAGCGCTTCATGGGGCTGATTCGGCGGTTTGAGCAGGATACGCAGTTCATTCTCGTGACCCACAACCAGCGCACCATGGCCCTGGCCGACCGCATGTACGGCGTTACGATGCAGGAGAACGGCGTGTCGGAACTGGTCGGCGTGGAGTTCGACGAAGCGGTGGAGTTGGCGGGCTGATGGCACTGATCCACCCGCTATTGTCATGCTGAACGCAGTGAAGCATCTCAGGTCACACGGACAGAGCACCTGCTTGGGGCTTGCGTGATGTGGTGCTGAATCGTGAGGGGGGGATTCCAAGCCGCGAGGCTGGCGCTAAGATCCTTCCGCCCAAGGGCGTCAGGATGACCTGCAGATAGGAGACAGGACTTGTTCAGTCACGAGAATCTTTCAAGTCGCATAGTGCACTCCCATATGTTGAACGCAACGAATACGTCTTGGAGCCTCGCCCGCGGTGAGCCGTTTAGTAGGTAGGTAATCGCCATAGGCCGCTAACTCAGAACGCCCCCTATCATGGCCTCCGCTCCCGAATCCCGCATGGCTCGAACCGTCCGCACCGTCTCACTGCGCGAATCTTCGTCTGATGCCGCCTACTGGCGCGCACAGCCGCCCGAGGCACGCTGGCAAGCCGTTGAAGAAATCCGCCGCGAATATCATGGCTGGCCCCAAGACACTCCACCCCGACTTCGTCGCGTTTGTCGAATTGTTAAACGCCCATGACGTCCGCTACTTGATTGTCGCTGGATATGCTGTTGCGTTCCACGGACATCCTCGGTACACCAAAGACCTTGACATCTGGGTTGATGCAACCATAGAAAATGCCGGTCGTCTGCTGGATGCCTTAGCAGCATTTGGATTTGGGTCGTTAGGTCTTACTGTCGATGACTTCTTGCAACCGGATACGATCATTCAACTTGGCGACCCTCCCAATCGGATCGATCTGCTGACGGAGCTTCCAGGTGTTACATTCAACGAAAGCTACCAATCTTTTGTCACGATCAAAGTAGACGATGTGCCCGTCCATGTGATAGGGTTGGAGGAGCTTAAGACAAATAAAGAGACCGTAGGGCGTCACCAGGACCTGGCCGACCTCGACAATTTAAATGGTTAAGCTCTTCCTTTCCTTCCTCCACATCCGTCAGAACACGGATTCTGAACCCAAACAACCGGATCAATCCGGCTGCGTGTTGTCCATCAACTGCTGAAACGCATCCACAAATTCGCCGACGTGGCGCCCATCCACCAGAGCATGATGCACGTGAATGGAGACAGGCATGGATCGCGTGCCGTCAGGGGCTTCGGTCATCTTCCCGAAGGCCATCTTTGGCGCGCTGTCTTCGAACCCAAAGTGACGGGCGTGCGAGAACGCGCTAAAGTCGAGCCACGGAAGCGACGTAACGAGAATCACGTTCTCGCCCGATGATGTCGGCGTAAGATCTGTACCCGCCCGCACGCGCTCCATTTCGGCCTGGCCCGCCGCAGCAAACGTAGGCCAGCGTTCGTGATACTCGGTGTAAGCAAATCCGAACGTCCCGTCAGGGCGGTCCACGGTGAACGAGACATGAACCCGGTCATGCAGGTAGACATCGTCTCCTTCGATGCGGAGCCGAAACGGCTCCACCCGATTCGCTGCCGCCAGAGCCTTATGCAGGTAGAACAGAAAGAACGACTGCTCTTCCTCTTTGCAATGTGCGTAAGCGTGTGAACAATCCACATCCACGCAGACGCCAAAAAACGGCTCATCGAACGACTGGAAGAACTCAAAATGGTCCTTGCGCGGCCATGCGTCCAGATCCAGTTGCTGTTTCATGGGGTATGTGGCGAAATGAGAATGATCTGTGGTGATGGAAGCAGATCGAATCGATCCGGGACATTTCTGAACATATTGCACGATGCATCTTTCCTTCGAATGGATGCCAGGAGCCGCCTTTCTATCAATGAATCACGCAAGGCCGAACCCGCCCTGTGAAACTGTGGAATTGTTCACGGTACTGTGCTCCCAATGAACGATGCGAATGCGTAATGCATGCGCTCTCATCCCGTTCGCTGCCTCCTCTACCGGAGACCAGGAACGGAGAAGGGGCGTTCTTTTGATCGTGAACGCCGTTCGAAGACTGAACCTCCTCGTTTACCTCTACCACACATTTAACGACTCGCATGCGTCTTTTTCATCTCGGTTGGTGGAGCGACCAGCTACATCTGTGGGGCGAAACATCGGAAGAGACATATCAGATTGGTGATGCGGAGCCCAACCACCTGTCCTGCGCCTGCCAGCCCGATGTGCTAATGAATCTGCTCGACGAGCAGGGGCTGTCGGTCAACGAAGCGCCAGAGACGATCATTGCGTGGCTGCCCACCGTACGCGGTGCCGCTGTGCCATCATCGCCGGTACTGGAGGAGGGCGACGGCTCCCCCCGCCATGCAGATGCGGTCTCCTTTGCCCCATGGCGCGTGCCGACGCTTCCGCTCGACCGGGCGGCGGTCATCGACCTTTGTGCGGGCAATCCTGAGCGTCGCATGTTTGCGCCCGGCCAACTGCTTGGAAACGACCTGGCCTACTGGGCTCACGTCGTCCGCTTTGCAGGAGCGCTGGTAGCCCGTGAGCAGTTCCTGCCCGGCATGCAAGAACGGGACGGCATCTACCGCGCCTGCTGGGAGCCTGTGGTGCGGGGCGAGGAGACTGAACGGGTAGCGGCTCTTGCCAATGCAATGCCCTCCGCCTGCCGAGCGCTCTCTACATCGGACACGACCGCCCCCGCAACGCCTCCCCGAACCATACTTACAAACGTGCTCGGCGACCTCGTCGATTGCATCGTCCGCATGGGACAGAACGGACAGGCGGCTGCATCCCATCGTGCCCCGGCGTCCTTCGACAGCCTGCACGACCAGTGGCTTCACGCCCTGCGTACATCCGACGGAAAAATACAGGGCAATACGAACGAACTGACGCACCTGGCCGGCCAGTTACGGGCGTGGCGGCGACGGATTGAGGTCACAGCCGGTGCCCCCTTCCGCCTCACGTTTCGCCTCGAAGAGCCCACCGGATCAGGAGCAGACGACATAACGCAAGATGCTGGCTCCTGGCACGTTCGCTACCTGCTGCAATCCACAGCCGATCCCAGCCTCCAGATTGACGTAGCAACCGCCTGGGATCCTGATGCATCGACGCGGCGCGCCTTTGACCGTGCCAGCTTCCAGCCCGAGTCGTATCTGCTTGCGGCTCTGGGGCAGGCCATGGGCGTGTGGCCCGCCATCGAGGAGAGCCTCAAGCAACCCAACCCGGCAAGGCTGGAGCTGGACACAGCGCAGGCACATGCCTTTCTGCGTGAGTACGCCCCGCTGCTGCGGCAGGCCGGCTTCGGGGTGCAACTGCCCGCGTGGTGGAAGCGAGGACGGACGAAGGAGCGCCTTTCCACAAAGGCTAACGCAGCCGCTCCGGACATGAAAGCGAAGGCCGGGCTCTCCCTCAAGACCATCGTTCAGTTCGACTGGGAGGTGGCCCTCGGCGATCATGTGCTCTCGCGCGAGGAGCTTGACGAACTGGCCGAAATGAAAACGCCCCTGGTCAACCTGCGAGGCGAGTGGGTCGAGGTGGATCTCGATGCCATCCGCGAGATGGTCGACCGTCTCGACCGGAAGGACGCCGACCGCTTTACGGTGCGCGACGTGATGCAGATGGCTCTCGGCGCCGAGGAAGGTCCCGCTGGGCTGCCTGTCGAAGACATCTCGACAAGCGGGCAACTGGGCGATCTGCTGGACCGGCTCAACCGGGGCGACACCATCGAGCCGCTTTCCGAGCCTGATGGCTTTGAAGGTACGCTGCGTCCTTACCAGAAACGTGGATACGCCTGGCTTGCCTTCCTGAAGCGGTGGGGGCTGGGCGCATGCCTTGCCGACGACATGGGCCTCGGTAAAACCGTGCAAGCCCTCGCTCTCTTGCAACGCACCTACAACGATTCCCCCGAACGCAGCGCTCCCGAAAGCAACTCCGCAAACACATCTCCACCGCCAAGCCTTATCGTGTGTCCCACCTCGGTGGTCACCAACTGGAAGAAGGAAGCCAACCGGTTTACGCCCGACCTGTCCGTGCTCGTCCACCACGGAGGCGACCGCGCCTCGGACGAAGGAGCCTTCACCGAGCAGATGGCCAATCGCACGCTGGTGGTCACCAACTACGCGCTTCTGCGTCGCGATGTGGAGCTGTTTCGGGCCATTTCGTGGGACACCGTTGTGCTCGATGAGGCGCAGTACGTCAAGAATCCGAGTGCGCAACGCACGCAGGCGGCCCGGTCGCTCACGGCTCAGCATCGCATCGCCATGACGGGCACGCCGGTGGAGAACAATGTTGGCGACCTGTGGTCGATCATGGAGATTATGAATCCGGGGCTGCTGGGAAGCCAGGCCGCCTTCAAAAAGAAGTTCTTCCGGCCCATTCAGAACGAGCGCGACGAAGAGGCCATGCACCGCCTGAAGCGCATCACCGGTCCGTTCATCTTGCGTCGCGAAAAGACCGACCCGACGGTGATCGACGACCTGCCAGAAAAGCAAGAGATGACCGTCTACACCGCGCTCACCGAGGAGCAGGCGTCGCTCTATCGGGCCGTAGTGAAGGAAACGACGGCAGCGCTGGAAGGCGAGCAGTCGGAGCTGGACATGGAGCGGCGGGGCCTCGTGCTCTCGACGCTCATGCAACTGAAGCAGATCTGCAACCACCCGGCCCAGTACCTGCACGACGATTCGCAGATTGCGGGTCGGTCGGGCAAGCTGTCGCGGCTGGAGGAGATGCTGGAGGAAGTGCTTGCGGCCAACGAACGGGCGCTCATCTTTACGCAGTTCACCGAAATGGGCACCATGCTGAAGCGTCACCTGCAGGAAACCTTCGGGCGCGAGGCGCTCTTTCTGCACGGCGGAGTCAAGCAGGAGAAGCGCGACCAGATGGTGGAACGCTTTCAAGAGGCCGACGACGCGCCGCCGTTCTTCCTGCTCTCGCTCAAAGCAGGCGGCACCGGGCTCAACCTCACGCGGGCCAACCACGTCTTTCACTACGACCGCTGGTGGAACCCCGCCGTGGAGAACCAGGCCACCGACCGCGCCTTCCGCATTGGACAGACACGACGCGTGCAGGTGCACAAATTCGTCTGTGCGGGCACGCTGGAGGAACGGATAGCCGAGATGATTGAGCGCAAAAAGAACCTCGCCGATCAGGTTGTTGACGCGGGCGAAGGCTGGGTCACGGAGCTCTCAACCGACGAACTGAAAGACCTCTTCCGGCTGCGTGAGGATGCCATGTGATTCGCGCTTATCACACATCACAATCGCTATTCGCAGAGATACACCGTCACAGATAGACGAATTCTATGAGTTGGTATCGGCACTACGAACAGACCCAGCCGCGCACCGTGAAGGGCGGGATCAAAGCCAAGTCGAAGCGGGGCGCGTTTGGCACGACCTGGTGGGGCGAGCGCTGGGAAGAAATCCTGAAGGGCTTTGGTATCACCAACCGCCTGCAACGGGCGAAACGCTACGCGCGAAAAGGCCAGGTGCTCTCTATTGAGGTGGAGGCGGGACAGGTGACCTCAGAGGTGCAGGGATCGCGCTCCGACCCGTATGAGGTTACCATCCAACTGCAACCCTACGACGAGACCGAGTGGGACGAGATCGTTGAGGCGTTTCGGCGCCAGCCGTACTTTGCCGCAGCACTGCTGGCTGGCGAAATGCCGTCTGGTGTGGAAGCCATCGTCGAGCGCGCCGGACTCACACTATTCCCCGAGCGCGAGGCCGACCTAAAAACAAACTGCTCCTGCCCAGATTGGTCGAATCCCTGCAAGCACATTGCGGCGGTCTATCTCCTGCTTGCCGAAGAGTTTGATCGCGATCCGTTCCTGCTCTTCCGTCTGCGAGGGATGCGACAGGGTGCGCTCATGGATCGCATTGGCGGCAACGATGCTCCCACCGATTCCGACGCCGCATCTGCCAACGATTCGGCCCTTGACTCCGTACCGCTGCAGACCGACGGATTCTGGGACGCCCCCGACTTGCCAGGCAACACGTACGGATCCGTCGAAACGACATCCACCCACGCGGCTCTCCCAAAACAGCTGGGTAAGTTTCCGTTCTGGCGATCCGATGTGGATCTCCTCAACACACTCGAACCGGTGTACGAGGCCGCCTCGGATGCGGGCATCAAGGTGTTCGAGACGGAAGAGGCGTTGGCGGAGTCGCCCTGATGCACCACGCAAAGAGCAAGCGGATGAACGAGCATAAGGAGGGCATACAGCAGGATGCCGAGCTGCGATCAACGGCGATCATTCACGACCGATGCGGACTTTGCTCGGTTCGCCAGCGCCTTGGCTCCAATTTACGGGCCCTCCGCCTGACTTAAACAACTTCGCTTTCTCTCCTGTTGGCGCATCACGCCTTGCCTGACTCTCACGCCTCGCGTCGCGCCAATGTCTATGACTGGATCTGATGCCCTCCGTGCCCTCCTCACCACACAACTCGATGCTACTGTGGCCCGCCGGTCGCACACGGAGATCCTCCGGGCGATTCCCGCCTCCGCCCGAGGCGTATTGCCTGATGGATTACCCGAGGCGTATTCGCTCTGGCAGATCCTGGAGCACATGCGACGGTCACAGGCCGACTACCTCCGGTACTGCACCGATCCCGACTATACTTTTTCGACGTGGCCAGACGACTACTGGCCCAACACGCTCGGACCGCCCAGTGACGCGGCCTGGACCAACAGCCTCGACCGGTTTCAAGCGGATCTGGAGGATGCAAAAACGCTCGTGAACGATCCCTCTATCGACATTGCAGGCACAATTCCGCACGCCAGCGGGGTAGGCTACCACAGCACCCGGTACGCCGAAGAAATCGGGAGCATTGCAGACCACAACGCCTATCACCTCGGACAGGTCGTTACGGTGCGCCGTCTACTTGGCATCTGGCCCCCGTCCAATCTCAAGGAAACAGATTGGTCTGCACCGGAATGAGTTCGTGCTACAGCCCGTTGACAACTACAGACGTTTTTCCAGATCATCTGGGGCTTCGCAACGACCAGATGCACATTTCGTCCGTTAAGCGCCTGGTATCGCGATGCGTCGCGCTCCGATGCCGCTTGACATGGTTAAAGGGTGCTGGCCGATTCGCGTATCGGACGGCGGGTCGAGAACGAGGGGGCTATACGATGGGATAATCGATCCCGAGAAGAGATCGGAAATGGGTCTGATTTGTCAATTTTTTCGGTTGGGAATTGGCTTCAGCGCTTTTTGTGTTTCCTTCCCGCAGTAGGATCCATTTGAAAACGGGCCGAGTATGACCAAACAGATCCCCGGATTCAATCGGTGATCCGCACCGGGCGCATGGCCGTCTGACCGCGATCACCGAACTCTCAACCTGCACGGACTATTGGTGACGAAGAGATGGCAGAAATGCGTCGGGAGTGGAAGCGTCCCTGGTATAATTCAGATCGCTCATAACGTTCTTCAGCCTATCTGTGCGTGTTTTTGACAGCAACATCCTGATCTATTACCTCAACGGGATCTTTTCATCCATGGTACATGACAAAACTCACATGCTCCTTCACACACCCAGGTTTTTGTCATTCTGAGGAGCGCAGCGA
>NZ_JAWOAR010000193.1:0-11724 GCF_046498435.1 Longimonas sp.
CAAAGGCCAGCTGCACCGGCACCAGATGCGTTCGATCGTCGTCGCCAAATGTGAAAGAAGAGCCCAACGTAGAGTAGCCCCCGCGAAGGTGCCAGCGCCCGATCAGGTGGCGGTCGTAGTTCACGCTGTAGAGCAGCCCCGCACCGAGCAGTTCGACGTACACCGCGTTGCGCGCACGCTCAGATGATGCCAGGTCGTCCGTTGCGTCTGGCACCGTGGCCGTCTGCTGCGCATAGCTTGGGACAGACAGTGTGACGAGCCCGAACAGTCCGATGGCAGCAAGAAATGCTGTGAGTGAGTTTGACATGGCGAGACGTTAATCTGTGAGAAGAAGCAGTAAGGGGTACGCAAGCTAAAAACGTCCTGTGGCAAGGGTGAGGCCGAACAAAGGGCGCTGTATGGCAGGGGCGTATCCCACGTAGGTGCTCAGTTTGATGCCGCCTCCGGTATCCCCCTCGGCGCGAAGAACCGACATGCCACGAATGCCAAAAGAGTGAACCCGTGCGGCACCGAGGTCGACGCTGAGTGGGGTCGGCCCTTCCAGAGCCACAGCGTCGCGTTGATAGCCAACTCCAACAGCGGCTCCCAGACGGGGGCTGTTGTATGTGCGATGCTGCAAGAAGACATGCGCCTGGCCGGGTATAGAGAGTGCGGCGGTCAGGTAGTTGCGCTTCCAGAGTTGCGTGGTGGCATCAACGCCCAGGGTAAAGAGACCGAGCGTAAGTCCTACCCCGAATCGGCCCTCTGAATCATAGCCCGAGAGGTAGAGTCCGCCACTGAGGCGATTGGCGTTGACAGGCTCTTGCGATAGGTCTTCGTCTGTCGCTACGTCGTAAGTTAGGTGCTGTGTCGGGGAAAAAGTGCCCGCTACGCCTACGCCCATCGTTCTGTGGTGGGAGGGATATGTGGATCTGTCATGAAACATGGCCGACTCGCTAACAGGCGTATGCGAGATGCATCCGCCGAAGGTTAACATGAGGACGATCGCGCCGAGAACACGTTTTGAGACGCAGCGGGATATAGCGGAGAGATGCATAGCAATGGTTCAGCCGTGCTCTGTATCGCTCTGTACCTGATGAAAGGTCACACCGGTATTGATTTGCCCATTTCAGTATAGCCATCTCTATGCTGCACTGCAACAGCGCAGTGTAGAGCGAGACAACAGAGCGATCCCCTTCCCAAAATAGAACCCCGGTTCTAAGGAAACGGCACACCGGGAGTATGCAGCAGGAGCACACATCGAATACGTTGGAAAGCACAGCCAGAGCAATCCATAGCTCCTGGCAGACACATGTTTTCCTCCATTCTACCGTATTCTCATGACCTATAATGTACAGGCCTCAGAGACCTCCACCAACTCTTCTCGTTGCGGGCCGCCCAACTGGTTTTTCGTTGTGTTGCTGAGTACGCTATTGGCTTTCGGGGCCGCGTACAACGCCTCAGCGCAGACCGTAGAGCGATTGGAATCGCCCAATGCACGGGCTGGCGGCTTCTACGGCTTCAGCGTTGACTTCGACGCAGCGAGCGGTAACTTTATGGTTGGAGCGATCCGCGAGCCAACGACCGATCGGGGGCGCGTCTACCTGTATGGCACTTCGCCCAGTACACCGGTCTTTCTGCGCACCGAGCTCGTTCCGGTGAGCACCGTAAACAACGGATCCGATTACGGGCGCAGCGTAGCGGTTGGTACGTCCGTTTTTGGCACATCGTACTTCATTGGGGCGCCGCTCGACGACAACGAGTCACTCGCGGGCTCTACTGTCCAAGACACTGGTTCTTGGACGCGCTTTGAGTTCCTCAGCGGAAGCTACAGCCGCGTTCGGACGTACGAACTCGGCTCCAGAGACCAAGCGAGGCGCTTGCTTGGCATCGGGCTGGCGCTCGACGGCACGACGCTCGCCGCGGGGGCGTCCACGAGTGCCGACTCGTTCAGTCCTGGCGGACGCGTGCACATCCGCAACCTGACCGGCGTCACATCGGGATCCAACGGGGCCACCATTGCCAGCCCGTCGCCCCAAGAGAATGCGCAGTTTGGGCGCGGCCTCGCCCTCGATGGGAATCGCCTCGTCATCACGGCGCTCAACTACGACGATGGAGGCCTCACAAACCGAGGCAATGCCTACTCGTTCACGCGCGACCCGTCTACCTCAACATGGAGCCAGGAACAGCAACTCGTGCCCACCGGCCTTACCGACGGAGCCCAGTATGGGCGTGCGGTTGCGCTTGCTGGAGACGTAGCTTTCATCTCGGCCTCTGCACAGGACGTGGGCGCAACGCCCGATGCCGGAGCCGTCTACGTTTGGACGCGCGATCCCGCAACGGGCACGTGGAGCCATACGCAGACGCTTACGGCGGCCACGCCCGAAACGGATGCCATCTACGGCTATGCGCTCAGCTACGACACCTCCACCAGTACGCTCTACGTCGGCGCCCCCCGTGAAGATATTTCTTCGCCCAGCGCTGTTACTGACGCAGGGGTTGTGTATGCTTATCAGCAAGATGGAGGTGGTACGTGGCAGGAGCAATTCCGCTTTGCCTCCGACACCCCGCAGTCGGGGGCGCTTTTTGGGGCGTCGCTCAGTGCAGGTGCCGATAAGCTCGTCGTAGGAGCCTACAGCGAAGATGTCTCCGATGGCGCAGGCGGTACGATCGCCGACGCAGGCGCCGTCTATGTCTACGACATGGTTTCGGCGCTGCCCGTTGAACTGGCTGGCTTCGAGGCGCGCCTGCAGGGAACCACCGCTCATCTGCAGTGGCGCACCCTGAGCGAAACGGATAATGCGGGCTTTCATGTTGAGCATCGCGCTCCCGGCGGGCGCTTCCAGGACGTGGACTTTGTGCCCGGGGCCGGAACGACGAGCGAGCCGCAATCCTACTCAATCCGCATGGACGACCTGAGCTCAGGCACGCATGCCTTCCGCCTCCGTCAGGTCGACCTCGACGGCACAGCAACGCGCAGCGACGCTATCACAGTCGAGGTACGCACGCCTGCTGGCGTTTCGCCAGTGTGGCCCAACCCGAGCCGTGGACTCGCACAGGCCGAGGTTACGGTCGGCGCACCCGGACGGGTACAAGCTGCTGTGTATGACTTGCTGGGGCGCCGCGTGCTCACGGTGCACGATGGCCTGGCTCAGCCCGACGCACCCGTAGCGCTTCAGATTGCGACTGATGCGCTGCCCAGCGGCATGTACCTACTGCGCGTGCAGACGCCGCAGGAAACTACCATGCGCCGGTTTACCGTGGTGCGGTAGTGGGTACACGACAGCAAGAAAGCTGCTGTCTGCCCACGATGTAAGACGACAACACAAAAGAGCTGCCGTCTGGACGGTCCAGGCGGTGGCTCTTTTTTTCTTTTTGGATGATAGACGGGGCGACTTGAGTCCGACGGATGCGACGCGTAGCTTAGGGCATCGTATTCTCGCACGGAGCTTCCATTCGTCATGACCTGTCGCGTTGTTTGGGTTGGCCTGATCCTGGCACTGCTGGGCAGCCCTGTCGTAGCGCAGGCCCAGCCCGAAGGGCAATCGCACCGGTTCGTGCATCTGGGAGTTGACGACGGTCTCTCACACCGCGCGGTTACGGCGATCGCTCAGGATAGCACCGGCTATCTGTGGATTGGGACCAAAGCTGGGCTGAATCGCTTCGACGGACGCACCATGCGGGCCTATCATCATGTGCGTGGGGATACGACTGCGCTGCCAAGCTACCACGTTGCGGCGCTGCTTGTGGATGCGGAGGGCACGCTGTGGGTGGGCACCAATGCGGGGCTGAGCCGCTTTGACCGGGCCACTGAGTCGTTCCGCTCGTATCGCCACGTCCCTAACGACCCTTCTGGGCTCTGCGGACCTACCGTTCGCCGCATTGCGCAGGATGGTGCGGGCGGGCTGTGGGTCGGCACCGAAGAGCACGGCCTCTGTCACTTTGACCCGGAGCGCGAGCGGTTTACACGGGTCTCGGTGCTGGGAAGCGCGCTCGACGAAAAAAGCATCATCATGGATTTCGCGCCCACGCCCACAGGGGCCGTCTGGGTTTCTGTTGCCGTGACGCGTGGTCCGCTGGTGACGTGCAAGCTCGACCGGCGGACCATGTCATGCGCATCCAACCAGCCCCAACTTTCGAATGGATGGCACACGATGTGGAGTGATGCGCAGGGGCAGCTTTGGGCGCTCCAGAAGCAGCACGGATTGATCCAGCTAAACGCAGATTCTGGCACGATAACGACGCATGTTCCAATCACGGTGCAGTGGGGCGACGGCGCCATTGCTATGCTTCCCAATGGAACGGTGTGGGCGGGTACGCAGCGCCGTGGTGTGGTGAGCTTTCACCCTGAGCGGCGCACGGCGTATCCGGTTCAGCACGATCCTGGTGATGCGTCGTCGCTGGGGGGATACGATGCGCGCACCCTGTTCGTAGACCGGCAGGGCATTGTGTGGGTTGGCCATGAGCGCGGCATAAGCTACTGGACGGATGCCGGGAGTCCATTTCAGCTATATCGCACCTCCGATGGACTCAGCGACGAGCGCGTCAACGGGATACACGAAGCCCGAGATGGCACGGTCTGGATTGCCACAAACGGCGGCCTCAACCGCCTGTGGCCTTCCGAAGAGCGGTTCCGCGCCTACAACCCAGCCGGCCAAGGCTCGGCCCGCGCCGATGCGGTGTGGCAGGTCTACGAAGACCAAGTGGGCACGCTTTGGGTAGGTGGCAAGCGCGATGGCTTGATGCGCCTTGACCCCGAAACCGAGCGGTTCACGTCCGTTGCTGGCGTAGCGCGCGGCGTGCGGTCCATCAGCGAAGACCGTAGCGGACGCCTGTGGATTGGGACCAGCACGGGGCTCTTCGTGCGCAATCCGGAAACAGAAAATCTGCGCGCGTTTCGGCACGATCCGGCCCGTCCGCACAGTTTGCCCAGCGACCGCGTAAACCGCGTCTACGAATCCACCGATAGCACGCTGTGGGTAGCCACCGACAACGGCATTGCCCGAATGACGGGCACGCGGCGCGATACGGTGCGCTTCCATCGCCTTGGATACGACGCGCAGGACCCGACCAGCCTGGGAGCGCCTGTGGTGTGGACCATGACCGAGACGCCCGCCGATCCCGGGGCCCTGTGGGTTGGTACGTTTGGAGGCGGCATGTGTCGCCTTGACATAAGCACGGAACAGTTCGACTGTCTGACTGCTGCCGAGGGCCTGCCGCACAACGTGGTCTACGGGCTGATGGCCGATGCCGAAGGACGCCTCTGGGCAACCACCGATGGCGGCCTGGCCCGCATCGCCCCGCGTACGCAGCGGATTGTTGCGTTTGGTGCCGACGATGGGCTGCAGGGCGACGCGTTCGACCTGATGGCCTACCATCGAGGACGAAGCGGGCGGCTATACGTGGGGGGGCCGCGCGGTTTCAACAGCTTCAACCCAGAGGCCACTGGCGTCGATCAGTATGCGCCTCCGGTGCTGATCGCGGGCGTTCGCATCTTTGGGCAGCGGCGTCCAGGCCTGTTGGCGCCTGCCAACGACACGCTACGCCTCCAGCCTCACGAAACGCACCTAACTCTTGACCTTGCGGCGCTCGACTACATCGATCCGCGGGCCATTCGGTACCGATACCGCCTGATGCCGTCTTCGGTGCCTACAGGCCCGCTCCGTGACGCTGATGCACAACCGTGGAGCGAGGTGTATTCTACGCAGCCGATGGCCACGTACACCAACCTGGCTCCTGGTGCGTACACGTTTGAGGTACACGCCACCAACCATGCCGGCGTGTGGAGCCCCAAGACGACCCAGTTGCATGTCATCGTGCAGCCCGCGTGGTGGCAGACGGTGTGGGTGCGGTGGGGCAGCCTGCTGGCGCTGCTCGGACTCGTTGGAGGCGCAGTGCAGTGGCGCATTACGCGTCTGCGCACACAGCAGATGGAGCAGCTACGTGTGCAGCGGCGTCTGGCTCGAGAGCGCCGCCAGGAGCGCCATCGCATTGCGCAAGACCTGCACGACGGACCCATCCAGGACCTGTACCGCGTAGGTCACGACCTGGATCGCCTTGCTGATACAGCACCAGACCATCAGCCGCGCGTGTTTGAGGCGCGGAGTGCAGTAAACGAGGTTGCGCAGCGCCTTCGCTCGGTGCTGGTCGCCCTGCGTCCGCCGCACATTGAGGCCCTTGGGCTGCCCGCTGCGCTGCGGCGCCTGGTGCGTATTACTTCGGAGCGGGCGCCAACGCTCTGTATCCACGTAGAGAGCGCCAAAAACAAGACAGCCCTCGGCCTCACCGATGAGGCGGAGTACGCGCTTTACCGCATCGCACAGGAGGCATTGACCAATGCAGTGCGACATGCCCACGCCACTGATGTGACGCTTCATCTTGCGTGCATGCCCGCATCTGTACAACTAACGGTCTCCGACAATGGAGATGGATTCCGGGTCCCGGCGTCGCTGTTTGACTTGGCGCGCGAGGAGCATTTCGGACTCGTAGGCGCTGCCGAGCGGGCAGAGGCGCAGGGCGGCACCTTTCAGGTGAAAAGCGCACCAGGCCAGGGCACTACGGTGCTCGTACAGCTTCCCAGAGAGGAGGCGTCAGGTCGCTTTGAACGGGCATCGGCGTCATGAAAAACGACACGCCCGATCTATTCAGAATAGCACGGTGGTTCCATATCACCGGAATCTGAAATCGCGATACTGTGGATCAGGGCCTATTGCTATATTTTGCCGCCTTTCGCATCCTTGCTTTCTGATTTGTCTACGCTATGTCTCCCATCCGCCTTCTGTTAGCCGACGACCATCCGGGGTTTTGTAACGGACTACGTGCGCATCTTCAGCAGGAGTCTGACATGGACGTGGTGGCGGTGGCGCACAATGGCCAGCGCGCGCTGGCGTTGGCGCGGCAGCACCATCCCGATGTGGTGATCCTGGACATGGAGATGCCCGGCGAAAGCAGTCTGGCCGTAGCGCAGACGCTGTGCACGCTTGATCCACCCATACAGGTGCTTGTGTTGAGCGCGTATGAGGACCAAGAATACATTTTTGGGGTGCTTGATGCCGGGGCCTCGGGGTACCTGTCAAAGCAAGAGCCACTGCGTGCTATCACCGAGGCCGTGCGTGGCACCGCCCGCGGCGAAACGGGGTGGCTGAGCCGGAAGGTGGCTGCCATGTATATGCAGCGGCACCGTAGTCCAGCGTCGTCGGCGCAGCGTCTTGTCAACGACGAGCTGAGCCAGCGCGAGCGCGAGGTATTTCAGCTCGTAGCGCATGGGATGACAAACCCCGCCGTGGCCGATTGCCTCTGCATTGCTGAGAACACGGTCAAGAAGCATGTGCACGCGCTGTACACGAAGCTGCCGGTGGATACGCGGGCGCAGCTTGTGGCGTGGGCGTGGCGCAGCGGCGTGGTTGCGCCTACATCCGATAGTAAGGATGACAGCATGCTCCGCACGTGAAGCGTGTAGATGCAACGGCAATGCATCATCCCCCAAACAAACACCGCTACGCCTCTCACCACGCCTGCTCGATGCGACTTGGGCCCACGCTGCGTTCGATGTAGTAGAGGATGCGGCGGTACTCATCGGTCCAGCTGCTGGGCTCGGTAAAGCCGTGCGGCTCGACCGGGTAGGTGGCCAGCTCCCAGTCGGTTTTGCCCAGCTCGATGAAGCGCTGACTCAGGCGAAAGATGTCCTGCGGCTGCACATTGGCATCGACCAGGCCGTGCGCCATGAGCAGCGGGTCCTCCAGCCCGTCAGCAAAGTAGATGGGCGAAGAGCGCTCAAACGCGACGGGGTCCACCACCGGCGTGTTCAGGATGTTAGAGGTGTACGGGTGGTTGTAGTGCGCCCAGTCGGTCACGGAGCGCAGGGCCGCGCCGCCGCCAAACGCATCGGCTTCGTTGAAGAGCGCCATCAGCGTGATGAATCCGCCGTAGGAGCCGCCGTAGATGAACTGCCGCTCCGGGTCGATGCCCTGCGTTTCTTCGAGATGCGCCGACGCATCCGCATAGTCTTGCAGGTCGCGCCCACCCATATGACGATAGATGGCGGTGCGCCAGTCGCGTCCGTAGCCCGCGGAGCCACGGTAATCGACGTTGACGACCGTGTAGCCCTGCTGCATCAGCAGGTTGTGAAACATGAACTCGCGGAAGTAATTGCTCCAGCCGTTGTGCACGTTCTGCAGGTAGCCCGCGCCATGCACAAAGTGCACCGCTGCACCGTTGGGATTCTCCGGCTCGAAGATCTGCATGGGCACGTCGGTGCCATCGTCGGCCTCGAAGGTGGTGAGTTCCCCCGTGCTCCAGTCGACAGCTTGCCATGCGTCGGTGGGCGAGGTGGTGATGCGGCGCTCGCCGTTGTCGTCGCGGATGTAGACCTCGGGCGGCTGTGTGATGTACTCGTAGAGCAGGCCCAGCGTGGTGTCGTCGGGATGCGGAGCGGCGGCGTACTGTCCGTCTTGTCCGCTGGTGATGCGCGTGCGCTCGCCGCCCTCGGCGGGCATGCGGTACCAATGGCGGTTGTGGGGCGAGTCTTCGGTGCTCGCAAAGAGCCAGGCGGATCCGTCTTGCGTGAGCTGTGGATCGAAGACTTCAAAGTCGCCTTCGGTGAGCGCCGTTTTCTCGCCGGATTCGACGTTAATCGTGTAGAGGTGGCTGTAGCCGGTTTCTTCGCTCTGAAAGTAGAGCGTTTCGCCGTCGGGCATCCAGCCGAGCGTGCTGGCGCCGCCGTACCACGAAATACCCGGCCCCGCAATCCACGCCTCGTCGTGCTGGCGGTCGAGCGAGGTCACCGACCCGTCTTCGGGATTCAGGCGCGCCAGCCAGCGGTCTTTGTTGTCGGCAGCGCGGACGTCGAGCACCGCCAGCGAGCCGTCTTCGTTCCAGTACGGACCGAAGGCGCGAAGCGTGCGCGTGGAGTCGATGCCGTCGAGCGTGTCGGGGTCGGCAATGTCGGCGAGCGGCCACTCGTCCGCGCCCGGCAGCGTGCTAAGGTCCACCGTGTACGTGGTGTCGCGCTCCGTATCCGCCAGGTGCAACGTGTATCCGCTCGGGGCACGTCCCACTTTGGCGCGGGCGTTGATGGCGTTGGCAAATCCGGTTTCGGTCACGTAATCCATGACCTGCGTGTTTTCGACGTTCTCCTCTTCGGAGGTACCCACAGCGGTGTATCGCTCCGACGGATCCATCGACAGGTGCACTACGCTGCCATCGCCTACGTAGAGCGTTGGCGGATCGGGATCGGCGGCTTCGTCTTCCTCTTGAGCTTCCTTGGCCAACTCTTCCTCTTCCTGTTGCTCACGCAGGGTTTCAAACAGCTCCGTCTGCTGCTCCTCAAGGTACTGCTCTTGCGGAGACGGCTCCTCGTCTTTCGGTTCGTCAGATGCCCGCACATCCGTAAGCTGCTGTATGGTGCCGCGTTGCAGGTGGATGGCGAAGAGGTTGAGCCCGTCGCGGAAAATCACGCGCGCACCATCAGGCGAAAAGCGCGGTTGGGTAAGTGCGTTCGGCGTGTCGGTAAGGCGCGTGGTGGTATCGTTTTCGCGGTTGTAGAGATAGACATCGCCGTTGTGGGTGAACACTTTGCGCGCAAAATCGGAGGTGTAGGTGTGGCTGCCGTGCTGCCATCCCGCGAAGAATGGCGTGGGCGACCGGCGCTCCTCTGCATCCACCTTAACCGGTTCATTGCCGTCAACGGGCACGCTGTAGAGCGAGTCGCTGGGGAATTCGCCCTCCGGGTTCCAGTCGAAATAGAGCGCGGATCCGTTTTCGTGCCACCGGATGTTAGTGGGCCAGTCGCCAATCCAGGTTTCGGGATCTTGCATGATCTGCTGCACGGTGAGCGAGTCGCTGGGCGCCTGGGCGTAGAGCGCAGCAGGGGCAACAGCAAATAGCACGATACTGGCAAGCAGGCAGCTAAAACGTAGCAGGGGGCGCATAAGCGTAGGGTCGAGTCAGGGGGATGCGACAGGTAGAAACAAGGTAGGAAGAATGAGACCGAAATGCATCCGGGCGCGTTGTACACAGCCGGGTTCTGTTACCGGCGTGCGTCTGCACAGAAGAGACATCGGCGCTATGTAACGAATGGTTTGTTCGTCGCGTCTATGTGAGTGCTCGTGCACAGCACCTTCTGCGCGACTATCGATCTCTTCACGCTCTTCTTTTTTATGTGTTGCTATGATCACTCGCTTACTTGCCGGATGCATGCTACTAACCAGCGTGGTGGCATTAGCGCCTGCGCCTGTAGATGCCCAGGTGCCCGATACAACGCGCATTGATTCGATGTCGACGCGCCAGGGGACCATGGATCTGGTGGGCTGGCCCGATCGCGATCAGGTCGAAGCATGGAGCGACGACCTTTCCGACCGCTGGCTGCCGCAGTTTGACCGGATTCAGGTTGATTACAACTATGCCATGCGCGACTCGACGACCGACTGGACGTTCGAGGTGGCGTGGTCGCCGGGGGCCTGGGTGCATGCGGGAGACGATGGCATCCAGCCGCTGTCGGAGGTTGAGGGGCCGGGCCGGTTGGAGCAGCTCTACGTGGTGGCGAACGCGGTTGTAGACGACTCGACCCGAGGTACCGCGCTCTTTGCGTTCGACCAGATGAACGTAGGGCCGCGCCCCGACTCGGTCGAACTGTCGTGGCGCGATGTGCCGCATGAAGAGCTGTTTTTAGAGTTGGATGCGGAGGCGGCGCGTGCCCTGTTAGCACAGAATCCGACGTTCGAGATCGTAGAAGTGGAGCGCGTACAAGCCCTTCCGCCAGACCGCCGGAGGGTGGCATCGGGCGAGCAGGAGACGCGCGAAGAGCGCCGAGCGCCGCGCACCACCGAGCCGCGGGCGCGCCGGTCGAACTCCGTATTTATAATTCGGACCGGATACGTGTTTGGGCGCACGCGGTCTCGCACCGTAGCACAGCCGCCAAGCGCCGAACCGGCGACGCCTGCCGACGAGAGCGCACGCGGCGGTCGGGGCAGCACCCGCACCGAGGACAGCGGCGACGAGGCTGACGATGACCGTCCCCGCCGCGACGATGACGACGATGATGCCCCGAGTCTGGGCCCAGCGGCGCTGGGGGCGGCAGCCGTGGTGGGCATTGCTGCGGTGGCTGGAGGAAGCGTTGGGCTATCGGGCTCGGGGGATGCGCCGCTTGGTCTTACGAGCGGGTGGACCGGCGAGCGTGGAGGCGTGTGGCTGCAAGCATCAATCAACGGCGCTGTGCTCACCGGCGAGGGCACGGAGCGCTTGAACACGCAGCTTCGTGGCTTTGCGGATGTAGGCTGGAACGAAGTGCAGCCGTCGCTGGGGCTGGGCCTGCGCTTTGAGCAGGAGGGAGACGACATTGTGTCGCGGCCGATTGTCGCGCCCGGGGTGGTGTGGAACGCCCACGAGTGGGCCTTCACCGCTGGTTTTGATCTTGTGAACAGCGCGCCGCAGTTCGGCATCGTGTACAACTTTCGTGCAGGAAGCAGCGAATGACAGGGCGTGCGACCGGGTGCAGCTCGGAGGTCCGCCCCTGTGCATCCCCCTGATACGAACGCTGGTACCAACTCCGCATGCTCCGCTGATGCGTGAACGAGTGGGAAAACGTGCATTCCAACACGAGACCGAAGGTCGACTGACGAAGGAAGCCGGGGGCTTCGTAGTGGAGTGATCCCCCAGCGCAAAAGCGCGTCGGCTCGTACGAAACGAACCGACGCGCCAGGTTGGTCGAAGCCCGACCGTTTAAGTTCGACTTTTGCGAAGTTACGG
>NZ_JAWOAR010000085.1:0-16419 GCF_046498435.1 Longimonas sp.
TTCGGCCCAGGGATTTGGCGTCTACGAGCAAGGCACCTGCGTTATGGGACGTGGCGGCGCCGGAGTGGCCACTTCGTGTGGGGATGCGTCGGACATCTTCTTCAACCCCGCCGGCCTCTTGAGCACGCAAGGCACCACCGTGAGTCTGGGGACGACCGTCATTGCGGCCGGCGGCTCGTTCACCGACGACTACACGCAGCAGACAACAGATCTGCAGAACAGCCCCATTCCAGCTCCACACCTCTACGCCTCTCACCGCCTTTCGCCTGATCTTGCTCTTGGGCTCGGCGTGTTCGTGCCATACGGGCTGGCCACCGAGTGGGACCGCAGCTTCGACGGCGCCTTTGAGGGCTACGACAATAGCGTCGAATCCATCTACATTCAGCCGACGGTGGCCTACCAGCTCACGGACCGCATTTCGGTGGGCGGCGGGCCTAATATAGTGATGGGAACGGTGGAGCTAAACCAAGTGGTCGATCTCTCCGCACAGAACCTTCCTGGCAGCGACCTCACCTTTGGATCCGTTGGCGTTCCCTTCCATACCGCGTTTGCTGATTCGAAGCTTGATGGCGACTGGGCTTTTGGATTAGGCGCACACCTGGGTGTGCAGGTTGAAGCGACCGACCGCGTTCGGTTTGGCGCCCGCGTCATGGCTCCTGTTGAACTCAATTATACGGGAACAGCCACCTTCGACCAAATCAGTACCGGCCTTCCTACAACACCGCAACTGTCGGAGATTCTCGGCCAGCCTGTTACGGTCTTCCCCGACCTCGACGCGTTAGTGCGAGGCCAGTTTGACGATGAAAACGCTCTGGGAACACAAGATATCGAAACGTCGCTCACGATGCCGATGCAGGTTGTGTTCGGCGCAAGTGTAGAAGCCACCGACCGCCTTACGGTGATGGTTGATTATCAGTGGACGCAGTGGTCGAGCTTCGATGAGATTGTGATTGAGTTCGAGAACCAGGAGGATCCTGTGGTTCGCAACGAAAACTACGGTGATACCAACGCCATTCGCTTTGGGGCCGAGTACGCCCTCAGCGATGCATGGACAGTGCGTGGCGGCTATCTCTTCAATCAGGCCGCGGCCCCCGACGAGGTCGTTACGCCGCTGCTCCCAGAGAATGACCGCAACCACTTTACCGTGGGCGCGGGCTGGCAAGCAAGCGACCTGCTACGCGTCAACGCGTCGTACCAGTACCTTGGGCAAAACGACCGGCGCGGACGCACGCGCGGTTTGTCTGAAGGTCGCCCCGACACAAACGGGCTCTACAGCTTCGACGCCCACCTGTTTGGTCTCACAGCGACCTTCTCGCTGTAGTAGGTCCGCTGCTCTTTCGTATCCTGCCGTCTCTTTCCCGTTGACACCTTATGTATACATTCCGAACACGACTTTCCGCGCTGCTGTCTGCGCTGCTACTTGCAAGCGTTCTTCTGCTTACCGGATGCGATGACGACTCGCTTACGCCCCCACCGGTTGAAGACGACCTGTTTGCCCGCTACGTATCGCTGGGCAACAGCATTACGGCAGGTTTTCAATCCAGCGGAATCGACTCAACCACGCAGCAACAAGCCTACCCGGTGTTGCTGGCCGAACAGATGGGCACGCCCTTTAACAGTCCGTTGCTCGCAGGTGATGGATGCCCGCCTCCCCTCACCAACGCAATCACGGGCGAACGAGCCGGCGATGCTCCATGCGGACTGCGCCAAGCTCCGCCGGTGCGTCTTAACAACGTAGCCGTACCGGGCTCTGCTGTCGTTGACCTACTCGACAACAGCGCCCCCAGAAACAATGCCAACGCCCTGACTCAACTCTTCCTGGGCGGACGTACCCAGGTGGAGGCCGCGGTCGAAGCCGAACCCACGTTTGTGACCATCTGGACGGGCAACAACGATGTGCTCAATGCGGCCTTTGCAGGGGTCGTCAACTCTGAAACCGTTACATCTGTGGACGACTTTGAGGCGCGTTACACATCCGCACTTGATGCGCTTGAAGACGCAGGCGCACAGGGCGGTGTGCTCTTCGGCGTGAGCGACATAACTTTGATCCCGCACTTCTCGGCAGGTGCTGCCTATGCTGCTGCCGAAGACCAGATTAATGCGGTAGGCAGCAACCTGAGTCCAAACTGGGGCTCGTTCAATGTGGATACCAGTTGCGCGCCTGATCAGCAGGGAGTCACCACGTTGGTGCCTGCTAACTACGGGCTTTCTGAGCTGCTGGCCAGTGCCCTGGAAGGCGACGATGTAACCCTGAACTGCGCCACCGACGAGCGCGTGCTGGTCGGCGAAGAGGTGGCTCTGCTACAAAGCCGCGTAGACGCCTACAACAGCTTCATCCAGAGCGAGGCTGATGAGCGCGGCTGGGTCTACCAGCCCATCAACCCAACGCTGCGAGATCTGCGTGAGAGCGGCGCCATTCCGCCGTTTCCTGACTTCACCGATCCTGATGAGGATTTCTTTGGCACGGCCTTCTCGCTCGACGGCATCCACCCGAACGGTGCCACACACCAGGTTATAGCAAACACGACAATTGAGGCGATCAACGCGGAGTATGGCACCTCGCTGCCTACGCTGGAATGACACGTAAGGCGGCTGTCTTGCCGTCGCCACCTACTGCATACAATAGCGTGGAGTCCCCCAGCCGGGGGGGCTCCACGCTTTTTTATTTGGCTTGCCACCAACCCAGTTCCAGCATTGCGGGGGGAACATACGCAGTTGTGGTTCACACACGTCATCTCGTCGCGGGGCTCCGCCTCGTGACGTCCCAACCGGGAGGCTCTGATGCCCAATAACAAACCCAGTTGGACCGTTGTGGGCTCGCTTCTCTGCACAACACCGGATGTACGTCGTCAGTCGGCCCTTTGGCCTCGTGTGGGTGTGGACGGATGGAGGGATGAATGGAGGAGGGATGGACGGTGCACTCCTCCAACCGTCCACACGTCCATCCCTCTATACATCAACGACGCATGCGGACATGCGCGCTGCGACGTATTTCGCGGGCCGTTGGAGACCTGTACCGCTAAAAAAAGCTCCCCCTCAAGCAGTGTGTTTCACGCTTGAGAGGGAGCCATATTTTAGGGATACGCTGTCCGTATCCTCCTACAAAGCAGTCATGTCACGTGCTACTGGAACGAAAGCAGCAAGCTAAACCGCAGGGTATCGGAGAGCGGGTTGTCTTCTTCGAGTGTGTAGAGGTACGAGAAGTCGATGCCCACGATATTCCAGCGTACACCCGCTCCGAACGTGAGGAACTGACGGTTGCCGTTGTCGGGGTGCTCGTAGAAATAGCCGGTGCGTAGCGAAAAGAGATCGGCATACCAGTACTCAAGTCCGCTACCAACGGTGAACTGATCGATGACGCCCAGCTCGGTTGGGTCCTCGTCGCCGGGACGCAGTTCGCCGGGGCGCGATTCCCACGACGTGAATATCGACTGGTAGAAGGGGTCAGGGTTGGCTCCGGTCGAGTCAACGCTGATCATCTCTTTGTTGAAGTCGTTCGCAAGGGTGAGGCTATTGTACTCGTCGAAGTCGAACGTCAGGGCGTAGCCGAGCCGCAAGTTGGTGGGCACAGCCTGTTTCTCCTCGGAGTAGCGGATATGGGTCCCCATATTGGCCAGGTTGGCCCCGCCCGAGAACGTAGTGGGCACGCCAAGGAGGTCGAACGGCTGACTCCGATAGAGCGCGGACAGGTCGAAGGTGCCGGTGGTTGCGGTGCCGCTATCTACATCGCCCTCACTTTCGGACAGTTTTGAGTAGATAAAGCGAGCGCCTGCTCCGATGCTGAAGGTTTCGCTGAGCTTGCGCCCGTAGGAGAGCCCGGTTGCCATCTCGAAGGTGTTGTCAACGCGGACCTCGTTGCCGTCCCCGTCAATCACTTCTAATTCGCCCAGGTTAAGGAAGATGATATTTCCGCCAAAGGTCCCCACGCCATCCAAGTGGTACGTGCCAACCAGGTACTCGTAAAAGAGCCCGGCATCAAACTCGGGGAGCCAGTTGGCATGCGTAATTCCTACCTCGGAGGTTTCCTGAAACCCCAGGCCTGCTGGATTCCAGAACATGGCGTTGGCGTTATCGGCGAGGGCCACGCCGGTGTTACCCATGCCTGCACCGCGGCTGTCGGGCTCAATCCGCAAGAACAGGGCCGACGACTGCCCTAACTGGGCATGCGCGGCTGTGGTCAGCGTAAGAAGGAGGAGCGTGGTTCCAACAACTCCGATCCACTGCCGGAGGGATCGGTGAGAAGAAGTCAAAGTCATGAGTGCGAGCTAACTGCGTTATCGATCTACGGAAAGCAACTTGGCATGTCCTTAGCATACCCACATCGCGCTGCCATGTTGTACCCCCATAGCATGAGCACGTGGCGTGAGCGTGCAGTGTACGTAAGACACCAAGAAAGCGTGTATCCGTTCGTATCGATAGGCTACAGGTGAATGACAGAGAACAACGTGCTTATGAGGGTAGGCATCAATGCACTTAAAAGCAAGACCACCCGCCGGATATTCGCAGGCTCCCGGCGGGGCTTCTTTGCTATTCCGCAGTGCTTTTTCGGCTCATAGCGCCCCTCACGTTCGTTGTAGAATGCATTTGGCTCCGTGAGAGACCGCGCCGAATGAACCCGGGCGCATCTCCTTAACACACACTTAGTTCGGCAAATTACGCGAGCCCATCACGCAATTCTTCCAGGCGCTTCAGCCGCTCCGACAGTTGGTTGGTCGCATCATGAATATCCTGCAGCGCCTCTTGAACGGCCCCCTCTTCTCCTTCTTCTTTGGCCACCTCGATTAAGAATTGCGCGTTGCCATGGATGATGGAGAGCGGGTTGTTCACATCGTGAATAATTTCGCTGAGCGTATCGTGGAGCGCTTCGGCATCGGGGAGACTACTCATGATAGGGCCAGAGTCAAGGATAAAGTCAGGTGGAAGCAGGTACAATACGTCGTCCACGATCGGTCGTCTGCACGTGCCCCATTGGTACATCGGGATCGTGCTCAAGGAGAAGCGTCCAACCGTCTGCTTCTGCATCTTGCAAGAACCTTGCCTTCTCGTCAATGGTCTGCAGAGGTGCAATGTCGTACGCCATCGTCCAGGCCGCTCCGGCGTGGTGATGGGTGGGCAGCAGGTCGGCCACAAACACGTACGTTGCCTCGGGGCCGCTCACCTTCACCATCTGTTGGGCGGTGGTGTGGCCATCTACACAGCGCAGGTCGATGCCAGGCATGAGCGGGCCCGGGCCCTCGTGGAACGTCCACGCCACCTGGTGGGCCAGGGGATCGAGAATGGTTTCGCGAAACGAGTTGGTTTCTTTGGGATTCGGAGCCCGTGCCGCCTCCCAATGCTTGGCCTGCACATGATGGGTCGCTTTCGGGAAATGCGGCCTCACCTCATCCTCATGGCAGATCACTGCGCCTCCGCTATGATCAAAATGCAGATGCGTAAACACCACATCGGTTACCTCCGACGGCGCTACCCCTACCGCGTTGAGACTATCCGCAAGCGTGTGCACCGAATGGTCGATCCCGAAGATCGACTGCTCTTTCTCCGAAAACGTGCTGCCGATGCCGGTATCTACCAAGATGCAGCGCCCCCGGCCCTGTATCAGCAGGCAGCGCATGGCCAGTTCAATGCGGTTTTGGTCGTCGGCGGGGATGCGCTTCTCCCAAAGCGGCTTGGGCACAATGCCGAACATGGCCCCGCCGTCGAGCTTAAAGGTGCCGGTTTCAAGCTGGTGGAGCGTGTAGGGTCCGCATTCGATCATAGGACGGTGTAGGCTGCTGCACAGAATCGCGACACATGCAACCTACACATCCTCGGGCGGAAAGTCTTTGAAGTGCCCGTTCGACTTGACGCGGCGCTGCACGTCTTCTTGCTGTTCCACCTGGGGGATGAGCTTTCCGAAGTGCTCCACCAGGTAATTGACGCGCTCAATTTCGGTGCGCAGTTGCAGCACTTCTTGCTTCTGCTCCAGCGACAGCCCTGCGTTCTGCGCCAAGACAAACGAGAGCGGCTGGTCCGTTTGGTAGAGCCCCGGTCGTACGGTGCGTCCGGCCAGTTCGAGCAGCTTCATGTGCTGGGTGATCATGCGCTCGCGTGTGGCGGGGTCTACCTCGGTCGACGTATCCTCGATGAGGGTCACATCGGCGGTGTAGTACGAGGCGCGATCGTCAAAGACCTCGTTGATCCGAAAGCGCTCATCGCCCTTCGCAATCAGATCGGCGCTTCCGTTCTCGTATCGCTTCAGAATGCGCTGAATGTAGGCTGTGCATCCTACCGATGCAATGGACCCCTCCTCGGCCAGTACCACGCCAAACGGAACGTCGTGCGTCCTACAGAACGCCATCAGGTCTTTGTAGCGTTCCTCAAAGATATGCAGGGGCACCTGCTCATGCGGATACAGCACCAGGCCGAGCGGAAAAAGCGGAAGGTCGTCGATGGTGGACATGAGGTTTGCGTGGGGCCGTGGGTAAGTAGCATATGTCAAACCTACGCGCCAAAATGGGTGTTTCCCCACACCCGCATTCGAGTGTGCAAAGCCTGTTCTTTCTTGCTTGGTCTATGGGTTCAGGAGGATACAGGGGGCGAATCGGTCTCAATAATGGGGGCTGCCCCCTGGCGCAGCCGGTACAACGCATATCCCGACACCACCGCGATGCCGCCACATCCGAGCGCCACTGCCGGACGCAGCAGCAGCGCGCCGCCGGTGGCGAACATGATGCCAAAGAGCAGGCCCACCGCCGCCACGGTACTCCAGATGCTAAGCGACAGCGAGGCCACAGGCGCGACCCCGGTTTCGGCACGCTGCCGGGCCCAGCCGGGTCCACCCGGACGCGCCATACGGTAGAAGCGCCGCAGCGTCTCGGCAGATTCAGGCTTCGTGGCGTACATCACACTGATCCATACGATGCCCGTAAGCACAGTAATGACGCCCAGGCGGAGCCCAAAGTCGTCGATAATTGCGCCAGGATAGAGCGTTGTCGTCACCCCAATCAAGAAGCCTGCGCACATTGCCGAAAGCTCGGCCCACGCATTAATGCGCCACCAGAACCAGCGCAGAATGAGCACCACGCCAGGCCCGGTACCGATGGCAATAACCAGCCGGAAGATCGTGGCTACGCTCTCCGAGAAGAAGGCCGCTACTGCGCCAATCGTAGCAATGAGCAACGAGGCCACGCGCCCAGCCAGCACCAGTTCGTCTTGCGTAGCCTCTGGACGCACGAAGCGGGCGTACACGTCGTGCGTGAGGTAGGAGGCGCCCCAGTTAATCTGGGTCGATACGGTGCTCATAAACGCCGCCAGGAGCGAGGCCACCGCCAGTCCGAGCACGCCCACGGGCAGGTAGTCGAGCATGAGCATAGGATAGCCCATCTCGGGATCGTCGAGGTCGGGGTACACCACGAGCGCGGCCAGTGCTACGAGCACCCAGGGCCAGGTGCGAATCACGTAGTGCAGGATGTTGAAGAGCCAGGCGGCCCACTCGGCGTGTTGCTCGTTGCGCGAGGCCGCCAGGCGCTGAATGAACTCGCCGCCCCCATCAGAGCGGCGGAACGTCCACCACTGCACGAACACATACGCAAAGAAGGTGGATGCTGAAATCCCCGCAAACGCGCTCCACCCAATGCGCAGCCCGTCGTCCCAGCCAATCTCGAACGGCACAAAAGCCAGCACGTCAAAGTCGGTCGTGGCCTGCGCCTGCGTCACGAGTCCGCCGAGCCCGCCCACTTCGGGACTTCGAATGGCAAACCAGGCCACGAGCACAGCCCCAATCAGCGCCAGCACAAACTGCACAAAGTCGGTGGCCACCACGCCCCAGAGGCCCGCCAGGCCCGCATACAGCAACACAAACACAAGCAGCACCAGCACCGACAGCATCTTTGGGTCCAGCCCCAGCACCGTGCCACCGGTCGGAATGCCCAGGAGCGACCAGAACGAGAGCGCCTCCATCACCTTCAGCGCCGCCAGCATGATGTAGCCAATGCCGATGCAGTTAATGGGCACTGCGAAGAGAAACGCCTTCACCACGCGCAGCACAGCAGCGGGGCGTCCGCTGTAGCGCATCTCGATGAGCTCCGCATCCGTTACAATGGCACTGCGCCGCCAGAGCCGCGCAAACACGTAGATGAGCGCCACGTGGCCCACGCCAAACGCCCACCACTCCCAGTTGCCTGCGATGCCACGCTCGCCCACCACGCCTGCCACATAGAGCGGCGTATCAATCGAAAACGTGGTAGCCGCCATCGACGTCCCTGCGAGCCACCACGGCAGCGAGCGCCCCGAAATGAAGAAATCTTCGACCGACTGCGAGGCACGCCGCGACAGGTACGCTCCCAGCGCCAGCGCGCCGATCAGGTACAGCGCAATGATGAGGCCGTCAATCCAGTGCATTCACAGGGGGATGTTGGGCAAAGCACAGTACACAGCGGGCTTGCCTGTCTGTTTTTAGGGAGATACAGAGCTACGCATCCCCCCGAATAGGTACAGCCAGGGACCCACACAAAACGTGTTACTCCAAACGTCCTTCGTTAAGACGTGGAGCTTGTCTCCGAAGCAGCCGTCGTGAGCGGTCCGGAGTCGTTCGTGCCCATCTGCATCACACCGTTCACATCGCTAAGCGCGTTCTCACTTTCGGCCACGACCGAGGCCACCATCGTATCGCCGGTGATGTTGTTCACCGTGCGCAGCATATCGAGCGGACGATCTACGCCCAGAATCAGCGCAATACCTGCGCTCGGCACACCCACCGACTCCAGAATCACGACCAGCATAACGATGCCCGCGCTGGGCACGCCTGCGGTGCCAATCGAAGCCAGCACGGCGATGAGCACAATGTTGAGCTGCTGCACCATGGTCAGATCCAGACCCAGTACCTGCGCGATGAACACCGCCGCCACCGCCTGATAGAGCGCCGTGCCATCCATGTTGATCGTGGCGCCGAGCGGCAGCACAAACGAGGAAATTTCTTTGGACACACCCAGATTCTTCTCGCTCACCTCCATCGTAATAGGCAGTGTGGCCCCGCTCGACGAGGTTGAAAACGCCACGAGCTGCGCCGGAGCGATCGCTTTGAAAAACTCGGGGACGCTTTTGCGCGTGAAGAGCGTGACGAATAGTGGGTACACGACAAATACCATCACGGCCAGCCCCAGCACCACAACCACGCAGTAGTAGCCAAGTGCGCTGAGAAGCGACCCCAGCTCGGCTGGACTGTCGGCGGCAATCGACACAATCGCATCTGCCAGGAGCCCGAACACGCCCACCGGTGCAGTGAGCATGATAATTTCGACCAGCTTGATGATGAGGGTGTTCAGGCTGTCGAAGAAGTCGATGAGCGGCTGTGCCTTCTCGCCCGGTATCAGGAGCAACCCGATCCCAATGAAGAACGCCACGAACACCACTTGCAGCATGTTGCCGTTGTCGGAGGCCGAATTGAAGAAGTTGGCTGGCACCATATCGACAATGGGCTGCAGCGGACCCCGATCGGCGGCGTCTTCGGCAAAGGCTTCGCGCTCGCCCACGTCATCGCGGTAGGTTTCTTCGAGTTGCTGCTGCATCTCGGCAGGCACCGAGCCCCCTGGATCCAGCGTATTTACGAGCGTCAGCCCTACCACAAGCGCGATGACGGTGGTAATCAGGTAGAGCCCGATCGTCTTGCCGCCGATGCGCGAAAGCTTGTTCAGATCGGCCAGCGAGGCAATTCCCACCACCAGCGACGCCAGAATCAGCGGTACCGCGATGAGTTTGAGCAGATTCAGAAAGATGGTACCAAATGGCGCAATCCAGTACGCCGTAAACTGCTCCCAGCCCTGCGCTGCTCCCACAATGCCGTAGGCCAATCCGAGCAGAAGACCGATAATGATTTGCCAGTGCAGCTTGCGGTACCAGGGCATAGGGGATGCGTAGGTTGCATTCAAGGTAGTGGGGAAGGTGTTGGAAGCTGTTTGGCGGACGGTCTGCGGCCTGCAAACGTCGTGGATCTCATCCATCCACCAGATAGCTCCTTAGACGTTCATGGATCAACACAAGAAAAGGAGTTCACCTCCCGGAAACAAGGGCAGTGTCTGGTTTTGCACCGTGAGATGTCAGTTCGTGTCATAGCAGCCAGATTATAGCAGCCAGATTATAGCAGCCAGACGGTGGTTGCTACAGCGAGTGCGCTCCCCGCGAGCGTGGCCAGTGCATTCACCCCGCTGTTGGTGAGCAGGCGGACGCCGCGTACGGGCGTGTCGGAGGCCGACATTGGTCTGTCACGCAGTTTTGTATCGCCGGGATCAGCATACTGCGCCTGGGCGAAGGCGCCGAGTCCGCTATCTACCAGGCTACCAATCACGCCGCTTGCGGCTATGCATCCGGCCATGATCCACGAGAGCGGGCCTACGCTGGCAGCCAGGGCGGCGATGACGCTGGCCCCTACGGCTCCTGCCCCCGTGCCGGCGCCCGAGATTGCCCCCGAGGCGCCCGCTTCAACCCAGCGGCCCGTAGCGAGCGACCACGCCTGCCCGCGCCAGCGCGTCCCGATTTCGGTGCCCCAGGTGTCGGCGGTGGCGGTGGCAAGCGCGCCGGCAAACGCCATGTACGCTACCATGCCATCGGTGTAGGGAAGCACAACAAGTGCGACCCATGCCACGCCTCCGTTAGCGAGCACCTGCGCAGCAGTACGGGGAGGCGTCTTCTCTTCGGGTTTATCTGCTCCCCCATGGGCGCGCCCGTCCAAACGCGCGAACAGGCTGCCAGAGGCCACAAACACAGCCAGGGGGAGTGCCCAGGCTGCGCCTCCGGCAAGCACAACGTGCGCTCCAAACGCCCCTCCAAGCCCGGCGCCTGCTTTGGTGAGCCAGCGCATCTTGTACACGACCACGGCAATGCTCACGGCCAGCGCGCCGCCGATTGCAAGCTTGGTGTAGAACATGGGAGCGGAGCGTAATGCTCTGTATCCTCAAAAAAACAATGGGAGTTACGCACTTGACCCGAGCCTTCGTTATTTCTTACGTACAAACGGGGCAGAGCCCCTGAACGGCAATGTCACGAGGCCGAGCCTCGCGACGAGATAACGATATGTGCGCTGCAACTGCGTAAGTCTTCAACAAAAGGAGCTGGCTGATGCTAAGTGATGCATCGCCCCCCTTGCGGTAGCTGGAGGGCGTGGGCCGCATGCTTTCGGTGCTGGTGCTGTGTCAACCCTGAAAGGTTGAGTTCAGATGCGTATTTTCCCCTCCATCCTACCCTTCCTCCCCCGGGAGGAAGGAACTGTGAGGGGCCACTTCCCAACTCCCCCTCGGAGGCTAGTCCTTGCACATAACTTTCTCTCTGATATTTTGTTAGCCAGAGCTTTGTTTGCTTTACCACTTGATCAACCATATCTCCCTTTGCTAGATCGACTGGATCGTCCGTGCCATTGGATCCGCATTCAGGTCATCTGTTTGAGGGTATTTCGTTTACAGGATTCACACCTCCCCGCGGTATGAAGCCCTTCCGGCCTCGAAGAAGTGGGCCGCCCGGACGAAGCCCGGAGGGACGCGCTCGAAAATTGATCCTGTTTGAGCGAGCCTGCGAATGAGTTTGATAAATTTCAGCGCGCACGGAGCCGACATCAGGCGTTTTCTTCACCGCCTTGATTGTTGGGGTCCCTTCTGTATCCAGACAAACGCCCTCACCGGCAGGCCCTACTCGCCCAGTGTAGGCACCGAATCGCCCAGCGTATCTGCTACATACAGCATTTGAATGAGAACGATGAGGACGACGGCGAGGGGCGTTGCCATGAGCACGCCAATGGCGCCCGCCAGACCGAACACATGTCGAGATCTGGACGACTGTGGCTAACAGCCCGCTCTTCAGGCGGAACCTGCACATCGTTTTGCTCAGAGACTGAAAGACAGCCCCCCCTTCTTCTCTGCTCGACTGACACGGCGCAGGAGCACGAAGCAGTTGTTAGGTACTGTTTTTAGGTACTGTTGCCTACGCTACCAGATTGAGTTTGTGATCCGAGATGCCAAGTAGCACACCGGTCTCACCCACTGCCAGACCCGAAGCCAAGAGAAGATTGACTTCCACCTGATCATGAGCGTAGCGGGCGTGAACCTGCTCCGCCTAATGGCCGAAAAAGCCAACTGTTCACTCCGAACCTACTGCACATTGGCCTCCAACCGTTTTTTTGAACGGTTGCCCTTTCTCCAAACTCGGCTTGAGCGACGAGTGGATCTTATCGGATCGGGAGGCGCAATCGGTGCTTAAGACCGGACAAATCGCTACTTGACCCTCGCAAACCTGCACGGACTATTGCATGCTTAGTTGTAACGAACGTTCTGCACACCCAACTCCTGAAAGAGCGTTTCCCAGTAGACCTGCACCTCGGGCGCGCTATCTTTCGTAGCCAGCGGGCCCGGCAGCACGCGCACCTCAGCCTGCCTCAGCGCCTCGGTGCGCTCCTCTGTCAGGTTGATATGCTGGTTCAGGTTCTCCCCCACATCTCGGCGAGCCCACTCGCGGGCTTGTTCATTTGTGGTTGGAGGACGACTCTCAAAGTTACGGCGTCCCGATCCGCCCACAGCCTCGAACATGTCGCTGAGGTACACCACCTGCACGCTGGATGCGTTGGGATCGACCTCGTCCCCGATCACCTGCAAACTCCCCCAGATATCCGTAGCCCCGCTAAAGGCGCTGTTAGTTACAATGTTGGATACGCGGGTGGGGACTTCCTCCCTGGTGTTTGTCTCAAACCGGGATAAGCGCGACCGGAATTTGGTTTTGTTGTTTTCCAAATCGCCTCCAAACTGCGACCACTCGGGGGGGGCGGCCCCATTTTCGACGTCCCACCGCCCCTCTTTGCTGATCGTCTTTTCGTGAATGGGGAACAGGTGCAACTGGTCTCCGGGATGCCCAGCAATCTCCCCGTCCTTGCAGTACTTACCCTCATCGAGACGCTCGTCAATGAGCCAGTTGAGTTCACCTTCGTAGTGGTCGAGAATCGCGTCTTGATTGGCGCTCCCGCTCGCATCCACAAACACAATGGTCTGATCATAGCCCGGATTGTTTTCCTCTGTAGATACGCACTCCGGATCGGGTGCTGTCAGTTTCGCAACCCAGTCTGTGTCACATCCTGACATGCAGCCGGGGAAAAGCACAAGCGTAGCACAGGCGGCGATGAGCGTACATCGCCACAATGAAGAAGTAGGCATACAAAATTATTTGTTGTTGAAGGTACTGCTGGAGATCTCATCGCGCACGCGCAGAAACGGGCGGCGGCGCGACGACTCGTCGTCCGTGCGGGATGTGCGGGACGTGCCGTTAGGTGGGCCGTTCGTTCCGTTTGTAGAGGAACCGTTTGTAGAGGAACCGTTTGTAGAGGAACCGTTTGTAGAGGGGGGCGAGTTGGAGGTCGCCTGGAACGACACCTTACTCTGCTGCGCCAGATCGTATCCGCTGGAATATGCCTCTACGTCCCGATTGCTGATTGCCGCTGAGCGTGCAGCACGTAGTTCCTCTTGATGCGCCTCTACCCGGCTTATCTGATCGTCTATAGCCTCCATAGCTGGCATGTGGCTCAGCGCTTTCTCGCGTCCGCGGAGCTGCACGCGCTGGGCATCCCGCTTCTTGCGCAACGCTTTCTGCTCGTCGCGCAGACGATTGAGCTTACGACGTCTCCAAAGCCCACTAATCCACCCTACCCCACGGCCGGGCCAGCCGCGAACGCCCTGGTAACGCCGGTAGAACCAGGTGCGCAGATGGTTCAGCCCAATGCCAAGACTGATGGCGCCCGCAACGGCAAAGAGCACCCCCGTTAAGATGAACGACCACAGGCCCAGCCTGCTGTTAAACCGCACTGTATCCAACTCGTCGTAGCGCTGCTGTAGCGGCTCAATTTCTTCAGTCGGCGCCCCCTCGTTCTGCAGGTTACTGATTTGCTCATTGAGGCGCTCTTGCTGCTGCTCGGTCGAGTACGCCTCGGTTCGAAAGGCGCCCAAGACAACCAGCGTAGCCAGCGTAAGCACCACAGTTAGGCCAATCACAATCTGGAAGGGACGCTTATTTCCATTCCAGTACGGCTTTTCGACCATGCGGTCGTACGCAGGCTTCAGGAGCACTGCAAGCAAGGCAATGCCAATCGCAAAAAGCCACGGCTCCACCTGGCCCTGTAAGCGGAGTCCATTCGCCACAACCTCGCGAGACATAATGATCTCGCCGCCCACGAACACAAATCCAGCAAGCGTGTAGAGCCCAGCATACAGCAGGGAGCCGCGCTTAGGGGGCGTGTCGTTAGCGCTGGAGTCCGGCGTTTCTTCGGCAGCATCCGCTTTGCGTTCTGTCTTTTGGGTGGATGCGTGCGTGATGGCGGCTTCGTTGTAGGCTTCCTCGGCTTCGGCAGCATCGCGCTCATCCCCTTCAAGGCGCACGCGGTCGCGCTCTACGTTGGCTTCGAGCTCGACGCGCTCCTCGCGGGTGGCTTTTAGCTCCTGCTCACGTTCGTTCAGGCGTTCCAGCTCCTCGTTGATGCGCTCCACCTCCGCCTGGATGCGCACAAACCGCTCAAATGGCGTCTTCTCAACGCTCTCGGCCCCATCGACGTAACCATGCGCAAAGGGCCGATCGGCGTCGGGTTCCTCCTTCGTAGTGAAGGTGTACCGCGTGCTCATAACCTGACGTGCGCCTTCTTTCGTACGCGCAGCCTGCGCCTCCTCAGACGCTTCTCCTGAGGCCGCCCCCGCAAGTGCATTCTCGGCAGACGTCCCGTTGTGTGGAGCGCCATTGTGCGACAGCTCTGCATCGCTCGCATTCGGGTCTGATGCGTTGGCATCTCCGCTGGAGGCAGCGCCATTGCTCAAAGCATCAGACGAACCTCCCCATCCCGGTATGTTTTTAGATATGTTCTCCCAGATTCCCATAGTAGAGCGGTTTCAGACGATTGGCAGAGCAACGTGGGGCGCGGTTCAGGCGTCTTCAGAGATGATTTCGGGGCGGATGCGTGGCTCTCCCTGAGTCGCGGACCAGCGGCGCGCCAGATCGTACTCGCTGATGAAAAGGCGAACCTTGCGTTCGCACAGCTTTTCGAGCGGACGAGTGCTGTCGAGCTGTTCCCATGCGTCTTGCAGTGCGTCTTGCTCCTCTTCAAGCCTCTTCTGCTCGGTATTACGAAGCGCCTGCAGTTCTTTTCTGTGTTTACGCCGCATCCAGGCCACCTTCACCTGGCGCTTCAGCACCTTAAAAAGCAGAGCCATCTGCGGTACAGTGCTAAGCAGAAGCCGGCCTACCACCAAAAAGGAAATGGTCAGCATAAGCCAGAGTCCCACCAAGCGTGGCCACAGGTGCGCCTCAACGCGCCACAGCACCACAAACGTGGACACCGCAATCGGAACAGCTAACTCAACCAGGTAGACCTTCCACCGCTCGGGCGCGTCGGGGGGCTGCGTCTGCGCCCGGGTGCTGGTGAAAAGAAGTGACACGGGGCTAAACACGCTGAACAGACCGGCCAGCGTTACGCCGAGCGAGATCCACAGCGCATAGTCGAATTCGTTCTGAAACTGCTCGTAGATCAGAAAAAACGTGCCGATGCACGCAACTACTGTCACCAAAAACCCTGTCACATGACGCATGAACGTATGCGGCGTATGGTCTTCTGACCCTTCCACCTCAGGCACATCCGGCGCATCGATGTTGGCCCGGATGGCCTCTTTCTTTCGTTCAATCGCCGCCTGCTTATCCTTCAGATGCGACGCACGCTCGTTTAGGCGCTCCTCCTGATGCTTCGCCTTCGCAATAAGCCCCTCGTACACATCGCGAATGACCTGCACCTTATTCTCAACCTGGTCCTGCGTTGCCTGTGCCATGCCAAACAGGGCTCCTTCGTCGCGCAGCAAACCGTCGTTAGTGATCCAGTCGGGTACCGAGTGTGCCTCTTGCTCTACGCTGGCATTGCCATGCGCGGGTCCGCTGGATTGCAACTCGTTATCAGCATCGATGGGGTGGTCGTTGGTCATATCCATACAGGGAAGTGCGGAGCGTAAGAAGGCTTAGCCGAAGAGCAGGGCGTATACGCGGTGCGAATGGCGCAAGGATAATTCAGATACGCGAATCAGGGGGTAAGTAGAATCGGCGTTTGCAGGCAATGAAGGCATGTTGGACCAGACCTCCCGAAAAAGCAAACCGCTTCAGCAGCGCTCCAAGCCAATCTCGGTGTTTCAACCCCTGGTCGGAACCAGATGTGTGTACGTAAAGTCCTCTCCCTTTGTAGAATTTGCATGGAAGCATGTTTCCCAGTGTGATGCGTTGCTCATCAACGGTAACAAAAGTGAGGTGCGCCGTACCACCACACCTCGTTCAAGCTCTCGCGCACGTAGACCGGTTCAGGGGGAAGCAATTTCAGGGGGAAGCAATTTCAGGGGGAAGCGATGCATCGCGGCTTCGAGATTGTTGCGTCCAGCTATGCGGACCAAG
>NZ_JAWOAR010000197.1:0-5873 GCF_046498435.1 Longimonas sp.
TCAAGCGCGTTGTGAAATGGACGATCGTAACGGTCGCCGTTGGTTTGTTTTTGTTTTACGTGCCTGGTATCTACGGGACCGTTGCGAGTTGGCTGCCAACCGAAACTCAAGAATCCATTCCAGCCGCCGAGGATGTGCGGGCAACCCACGAGCGCGTACTGCCTCCTGAGTCTCGCGTCTGGGTTGAAGAACAGGTGACCGAGGGGTGGTCGGTTCTGCGAACGCAGGGTCCGGCGCTGTGGGAGGCCGGGATAATGCGTGTAGAAGAGGTCTGGGAAGAAAATACACCAACGAACGCAGAATAGTGCTCTGTCACAGGTCAATGTTTGGGTTAAACCAGATGGATACGCGTGCCGTGCCGTCCCGAAAAGTTCCTGCTAAACGCCAAGGAGATGGTTCGACTGCGCTCACCATGACAGGCTTCGTGGGGGCTGATTGCAAAGCAACCATCAAAATGAGGATTGACACAGCAATAGTGCAGGACGTGAGGGCTGCCCTCTTTCATTCGCTATTCTGGATATCAACGATACGTCGGCGCTGTACATTGCTACCCCCCAACAAAAAAACGCCCGGTCCCCCACCAGAGACCGGGCGCGCAGAAATGATACATTTCCAGAAATGCACCTTCATGACCCCTGACATCGGCCATCATAACGTGTACTCGGATATCGTTACAAAGAGTGCGTTGTACGGCCTTAAGTGGGGATTCCCTGCTATGAGAGGACCAATCCCGTAACAATATAGCAGCAATATAGACCTATGCGCGGTGCGCGAAGCCACGCCGTGTTTGCAAAAATGGTGTGATCAGTGGCATCATGGGCTATGCTCGAATGTCTACGCCTCTGTATGTTATGTGTATATGAAGTTGTGATTTAGGTACAGGTGGCCTGGGGTACCATCCTGCGGGCTGCTGTTGCTTGTTCTGCGAACTCGATGTGCTCACACGCTGTGGCTGACCCTTCCACACCCCCCGGCGACGCCTCCACATCTGACTCGAACAACCCGTTCGAGCAGCTTTTTCGTCGGACGTACCCGCACTTGCGTAGCTATGGGCATCGCCTCACCACGCGCACCGCTCTCGTAGAAGACGCCATTCAGGAGGTGTTCATGGCCCTGTGGCGCAGCGACACGTCGGTAGATGACCTGGAGCACCCGCGCAGCTACCTGCTGGCGGCGCTCAGACGACAGCTGATTCGACAGTTGCAAACCGAGCGCAAGCGGAATGAACAGGAAACAGAGCGTGCCCATCCCCCCCCAGCGTTTACCGTTGCCCACGAGGATCTGCTTGTGGCCCACGAGCGCCGCACCGAACGCCAAGAGAAGGTTGAGCAGGCCCTCAATACGCTATCCGAACGACGGCGCGAGGCGCTGTATCTGCGCTTTAAGCATGGGCTTACGCACCGAGAGATTGCCGAGGTGATGGATATTGCCTATCAAACCGCGCGCAACTACGTCTCCGAGGCGCTCCTTCATATCCGAACGTACATTAAGACGGTTGATGCGTCATAGAAGCACACCATGATACGGCGCAGTAACCAAGTTGCAACTGTGTTACATTTCAGAAGCGTACATCGGCAAGTGGCCTCCCTCTTATAGGGTGAACAGCACACGTACAATGAGGGAGGCCTCACGTGTTTGTTGGATTCGTTGGACTCATCGTTTACATGGAAGATCGTACCGAGGCACTCGTGCAGCGCCTGCTCAGCGACCCGTCGTTTCAACGATGGGCGATGGGGGATGCATCGGCTCATGCCACCGATACCGACTGGGCCGATACCGACTGGGAGGCGTGGGCCGCGCAAAGCCCCGCCCATACCGAGGCTCTGCGCGAAGCCCGGCGCACTATTGAATCCGTGGAGTGGACGGCTCCGGAGGCTCCTCCGGAAGCGGTCGATGCGGCCTGGGAGCGCGTATCTCGCACCCAGACCGACGAGACTGCCGCGCCCGCTCCCCGGGCACCGCGCCGTGCGCGCCGTCCTGCGCGTCGCCGACGCTCGCCCCGACGCCGCACAGCCGCATGGGCTACCGCTGCCCTGATCGCTATGCTGGCACTGGGTGTTGTGCTCATGCAGTATCCGAGCGGTACAGCCGCCGAGCAGGTCGTTCGCACGGCCTACGGCGAGCGCACACAGGTTGATGTTGGACCGGGTATTCAGGCTACGCTTGCCGGCAACTCGACCCTGCGCTATGACGACGACGCCCCGCATCAGCTCACGCTACAGGGCGAGGCCCGCTTCGACGTTGCGCCTCGCACCGATGCTGATGCTCCGGTTGAAGTGCACACCCCCGATGGCACGGTCCGCGTGATGGGCACCACGTTCACCGTAAGCCACTGGGAGACCACTACGGATGTGGTGCTCGCCTCGGGGGTGGTAACGGTGACTCCGGCTTCGGAAGCCTCTACATCCACCGAAATAGCACCGGGCGACTGGATCACCTTCGATGATAACGACGGCATCCAACAACAACGCACCACGAATCCCGACGCTTACCAGTCGTGGACGACCGACACCATTGTGTTCGACGATACGCCCGTAGCCCTCATCGCAGAACGTATTGAGCGCGTGTACGGCTACGAAGTGGTTGTCGAAGACGCATCCGTTCGCACGATGACGGTATCAGGCGCGGTCGAGAATGAACTGTCTGTGCTGATCAATGGGCTCCAAGGCATCTTGGGCCGCCCTATTGAGCGCACCGACCAGCGCATCATCATTCAATGATGCCCTCAGTGACGACTGCAACGAGGCCCTCCAGTATCCTGCAGTAGTATCCTGCTGTAGTATCCTGCTGTACGTGTCTGATTTGCATTGAATCCGACGTACGTATTTACACTCACTGCACCAACGAGGTACTGCTATGCATGCACACACAGGTACCAACTGCTTCTTAACGACTTTCCTTGCCGCGCTGGCGCTCGGGCTGGGATTGTCGATGCCCGTCAGCGCCCAAACGGTATTGGCCGACCAGTCTATGACCGAGGCCATGCCCGACGATACTGTTGTATCGCTGGAGGAAGCGCTTTCGTACGTTTCCGAAGAGCACGACGTCACCTTTCTCTATCAGCGTGAGGTGCTGGCTGATCTGCAAGTACCTACGCGCAAAGCGCTTCCGGCCCGATTGAGCGGACAGCTGGACCGCCTGCTGGATCCGCACGACTTGCGCTACGAGCAGGTGGGCGAGCGCTCCTACGCGATTGTGCCCCAGACCGAGTCGGACGTACGCGCGACCCCGAATGAGCAGCAAACGGGCACGCTCACCGGACAGGTTACGCAAATCGACGGCACTCCGCTGCCAGGTGTGCAGGTGGTCTTGCAAGGCACCCCACTTGGCACAACCACAGATGCCGAGGGGCGCTACACCATCGAAGATATTGAAGCGGGCACCTACACCGTGCGTGCCACCTTTGTCGGCTTTGCCCCCGGACAGGCCGAGGTTACCATCGAAGCCGATGAAACCGTAGATCAGAACTTCGAGCTGCGCGAGGATGTGATGCAGATGGAGGGCGCGATCGTGACGGGTACGCGCCAGGAGCGTACGCAGCGCGAAGCCACCAGCTCCATCTCGGTGATTCAGGGCGAAGACTTGCAGCGCAGTGAACCAAGCAGCCAGGCCGACATTCTGCGCTCGGTGCCCGGTGTGCACACCGAGGGCGGCGGTGGTGAGGTTGCAGCCAACGTGTTTGTGCGTGGTCTTCCTGCCCCCGGTCAGTTTAAGTACAACCCCATTCAGGAAGACGGCATGCCCGTCATTTCTGAAACGCGTACTACAACCAGCTCGCAAGATATCTACTTCCGTAATGACCTGAATGTAGAGCAGCTGGAGTTTGTGCGCGGCGGAAGTGCAGCGCTCTTTGGCGTTGGCTCACCAGCGGGTCTGCTGAACTACATCAGCAAAACCGGAGGGAGCTCGCAAGAAACAACGCTACGCACGCAGGTTGGCCAGGACAACCTCTACCGGTTCGACTTTAACACCAACGGGCCCATCGGCGAGAATCTGCGCTACAATATTGGCGGGTTTTATCGCTACGACGAAGGACCCGTGGTATCGGGACTCGATACGCGTGGCTTGCAGCTAAAGGGGAACCTGACGTATCTGCAAGATGATGGATACATCCGCATCTACGCGAAATACATTGACGACAATAACCAGTTCTTCCTTCCGTTTCCGCACGACCGTGACACCGGAGAGGCTGCCGATGGTAACGACGGACGCGAGATCACAACCGTGAATGCACGAGGGGCTGCTGACTTCAGCTTCCGCTCTCCCAATGGCGTGTTCGAGTCGCAGATGGAAAATGGCATTGTAACCAATGGCACGTCGGTGTCTTTCGAGTTCTCGCGAGATCTGGGCAACGACTACAATGTAGAGAGCCGCACACGGTGGACGGACATGGACCATCAGTTCAACATCTTCATTCCGTTCCCGGCGTTTCAGAACCCGTTCGATTATGCGGCGGACTTCATCGACGGTCCGAATGAGGAGGCGATCTGGCAGTTTGCCAATAGCTCGGAGACGTTTGACCCCGGCACGCCCAACAATCCGAACTATATCATTGATCAGGGCGCCTGGAACTGGGATCGCCCCTTTACCGACTTCTCTACGGACGTGCAGCTTACGCGTACGATCGATACTGGAACCACCACGCACAACATTACGGTGGGTGGCTTCTTCTCGCGTACCGAGGTCAAGCAGCGTGATACGCACAGCAGCGTCCTGAATGAGTTCGCGGATCAACCCCGCCTGATCGACCTGATCATTGAGGATACCGACACAGGCGAGCAAACGCAGGTTACGCAGAACGGCCTCAGCAATGCGGCAAGCGTGTACGTGAATAACGAGTTTGAAAGCAACAAAGCCGCCGGATATGTCGGCGATGAGGTTTCCATTGGCGACAACCTGCGCATTGACGTAGGGGCACGCTACGAGCTGCGGCAGGCCGAGATCGTCTCGGAAGGCAGCGAGACGGTAGGTGAAAATGGCGAATTCGGCAATGCCCTAGCTGTGCAAGGCTTTCAGTGGGGCAATGGCGAATTCACGCGGCGCTCAGTACGCTCGACTGATCTGGCGGCATCGCTGGGGGTCAACTATGCCCTCTCAGATATTCTTAACCTCTACGGCGTCGGATCGCGCGGCTATTTCTTTCCCGAGTTAGCCTCGTTGGCGCCACTCGTTACGCCCGATGCCGAGATTGGCGATCTGGACAACGAAGAGTTCCTGCAAGGTGAGCTGGGCTTACGCCTCAGCTCTTCGAGCCTGTCCGGATCGCTGGCTCTTTACTATACCGAACTCAACAATCGCTTCTCAGCCGACCCGCGCGAGAACCCCGAAACGGGCGTTATCGAAATTGTACCGGAGCAGGTTGGGGGAAGCCAAACGTTTGGTGTAGAACTTACAGGGGCCTTCGTCCCGCCGTTTGCTTCGGACTTCCGCCTGGATGGCATGCTCACGCTCCAAAATCATGAGTTTACTGACTTTGGCGAGTTCACAGGCAACTGGATTCAGCGGCAGCCCCAGGTGATGAGCCAGGCCGAGCTGACGTATGAAAATGCGGGCCTCGATGCCAGCATCAGCGGCAAGTACACAGGCAAGCGCTATGGCGATGAGGCCAATTTCCAGGAGCTCGATGCTTACACCATCATCAATGCGGGATTGGGCTACACCATTGATTTCTCGGATGAGCAATCGCTGCGCCTGGGCGTACGCGCCTTCAACGCATTCGAAAGCCGCGGCCTCACCGAGGGCGATCCGCGTCTGCCCGCGGGCGTCGATCCATCGGACCAGCCGTTCTTTAACGCGCGCCCCATCCTGCCACGCCGTATTACAGCCTCGCTCACGTACCGGCTGTAAGGTCTGCTCCGAAGCGGTCTGTGCCG